>CAZVXB010000028.1:0-6409 GCA_964630965.1 Candidatus Woesearchaeota archaeon
GATGCTGGTGAAATTGACTCAGATGGTTGGACTTCCATGTTTACAGAGAATGATATTTTACAGGCTTACAGGTCTGAGGACATTTCTACCTATGGAGCACCAAGATTGGGTATAGATGTCTCACGTGCTGGTGGAAACTTCAATGTATTCGTTCTGCGTATAGGAAACTTTGCCAGAGTCCTTTCAAAAAACACCACTGATAACTTAATGGAAGTCGTGGGTATGGGTAGGGACATGGCTCAGAAGTACGGAGTAGATGAATCAAACATCTTTCTTGATGCAACTGGTATGGGAGCTGGAGTCTACGACAGGTTCCTAGAACTCGGCTGGAACATACAAGGCATCAATCTAGCAGAGAAGGCAGTAAATGACGAAAAGTATATTAACATACGTGCAGAGGCCTATTTTGAGCTTCTAGCGTGGGTTAAAGCAGGGGGTATGTTAAAACGAGACACTGACTTCCTACAACTCTGTGATATTCGGTATAAGATGAGAGATAATGGCAAGTTAAAGATTATAGATAAAGAAAGCCTGAGGAAGAAGAACATAGCCTCTCCTGATGTAGCGGATGCTCTGATGCTCACCTTTACAAGACCAGATGAAAAAATAAACTTCGCTGCAAAACGTGCAATAGAACATAAAAGAAAACTACAACCAAATTACTTATGAAGTATTTAGCAAAATTAAAAGAGTATCTAAAAGAGTTTGATACGGCCATCAAAATAACAGACGGGTATTCTTTTAATACCAAAAAGACAATTAATAAAATCGAACTTTACAGAGCATCTAAGTTTGAATCTGGGGATTATGACTCACAGGGGGATAAGAAATTCTTCTTCAACATAATTACTCCGATGTGTGGAAACGCTACCAAGTTTATCGACATCGATAGAAAGGATGTAATCATCAAACCTTTAGATGGCGAAGACGAACGTATCAGGGCCATGTTGTATTCGACACTATTGCGTCAATACATGGATAGACGTAATATCGGTCTGCTTTTTAACAAGTGTTCAGATACCCTACCCTGGTATGGTTCTTTCGTTGTTAAGAAAGTAGGCGATAAAGTTAAATATGTTCCATTGAAAAATGTATACTTTGACCCAGCAGTTTCAAACAAGGACGACTCTTATGACCTAAACTCACCTTACGTTATTGAGGAACATTACATGACTGAGTCTGAGTTAAGGGACATGGTCAAGAAAGGCTGGAACAAAGAAGCCGTTGAAAAATTAATTGAATACTCTGAGAAGAGTGACAATCAAATAAAAGTATATGAATTTTATTCTTATTTTGATGCTGAGTCTTGGGGTAATGGCACTGATAATGAAGATTATTTTAAGGGTGTTATATTCATTGGAGAATGTGATGAAGAAACAATCCTTTTCAAAGAAAAAGTTGAAAAGTTTCCTTACAAGAAAGTAGATTTCATAACTATAGAAGGTAGGGGGTTGGGACTAGGAATTGCCGAGCAATCATTTGATGGACAGATTAGATGGAACGAAATGGCTAACCAAAAAGCCAAGTCAATGAAGATTTCTTCTAAGCATATCTTTCAAACTCGTGATGTTCAAATTGAGGGAAACTTCTTAACCGACACACTGGATGGTGATATTATAAAGGTTCGTTCTGAAATTACTCCGATTGTAAACGAAGAAAGAAACTTACAAGCCTACAAGATGGAAGAGGATAATGTGATGAACATTACCCGTGCTGTATCTAATGCTCAAGACATCTTAATGGGTGAACCATTACCTTCTCGTACACCGTTTAGACTAGGCGTGATGCAACAACAGAACGCTACTAAGTTCTTTGACTTTATTCGTCAGAACGTTGGTATGTTTTGGGACGAAGTATTTGAAGAGTGGATAATCCCAGAGTTTGAGAAGGAAGCCAACAAAGAACAAATCTTAGAGGTCTATGACACCGATACAATTGACTTACTTGTTGAACGGGATGTAAATACCAGAATCAACCAAGCGATTGTAAAGTATGTAATTTCAACTGGAAACTTCCCAACAAAGGAAGAAGTAGATTTATTAAAACAACAATTAACAGATGAACAGAAAAGAAAACCAACGCAGTTTGCGGAACTCATTAAAAATTATTTCAAAGATTTCAAGAAACATCTCACGATTGATATTAGCGGAGAGCAGAAAGCTACTGCCCAAGAGGTAGAAACAATGACCAACTTCTTACAATTATTAGCCCAGAACCCACAGATAATGCAGAACCAAGACTTAGTTAAGATGTTAAATGGAATCGCTTCACGTGTCGGTATTTCACCGATGACTTTCTCTGGTCAGGCACAGGTTCAACCAACCTTAGGTCAAGCAGGGGGTATGCCGCCTGTAAATGCAGGAGGAGTACCACAACCACAAGTAACACAATAAAAAATGACGCAAGAACAACTTAAGTATCTAGCACAGAGTGAAGCATGGCAACAAATTAAATCATACCTAGTTCTTTTCGTAGAGAAACTCGACAGAGTTTCAGAACCCCTAATAGTAGATGGTATTACAATTACCCCAGAACAAGCCTATTTAGGCAAACTATTAGCAGTACACACACTCCATGATTTCATGGACTCTGTCGATTCATTCAAAAACAACGAAGAGCGTAAGAAGGACTTACGTGATTCGATGGAATAATCGGAGTCGGCACTCCGTAAAAACGGCACTGAGTAACAGGACTCATTAAATCCTGATAACCAAAACACTATGTCAGAAGACACAGAATTGGAAGAAGTCACCACTGAAGGTGAAGAGGAAGCCACCACTGACGGGGCAACGGATGACACCACGCACGGGTCTGAGGTATCCAAAGAAACCTTAGAAGTTCAGAAACGTAAAGCTTTACAGCAACGTGATGAATGGAAAAGGAAAGCTGAGGAAGCCTTAGCAAAACTTGATTCCACAAAGGGTAGTGTCGAAACTCCTAAAGAAATCAAGAAAGCAAGTCCTGAAACTAATTTAGAGCAAGAGAGAAGATTGATGGCAGTAGAGTTTACACTAGCCAATCCACAGCTCTCCAAAGAAGCTATAAAAGAAGTTATGGACTATGCTATAACTAAAAACATCTCACCTGAAAAGGCGTTGGAATCTCCTGTGATAAAATACTTTGTCGAGGCAGAAATCAACAAGAAGAAGGTTGAGATGGCAACTCCTCAGGGTTCTCGTTCTGGTAGAGAAAAACCGCCAATAGAATTGTCTGGTTCTACTAGAGAAGAACATAAAGATTATGTGATGAAGAGAATTGAAGAGGAATTAAAAGGATAAAATAAAATGTCCCTCGGAACAAATCATACTTCGACTACGACCGCTGCTTCATTTATTCCATCAATCTGGGCTCCTAAAGTGAACGACTTCTTTCGTGCTGAATTGAAAGCCGCTTCATTTTTTGAGGACTGGTCTGGTGAAATCGCTGATGGTGGTAATGTAATCTACGTACCAAACATGTCAGAAATGACCGCTAATGCTATTACGGTTGGTGGCACTGGTGAAGTAACTTTAAACAACCAAACTATGGGCAAAATCACATTAACTGTGAATGCTCACTACGAAGTTTCTTTCGTAATCGGTGATGACGTTGCAAGTTCATTCTTGCGTTCATACATGATTCAAGAGAAATGGATGACCAACGCTGGCTATACCGCTGCTTCTAAATTAGAAACTGCCTTACTAGCTTTGTTTGACGGATTTTCTCAAACTGTTGGTGCTTCACATTTGTCATTGAACGATTCAAACATTCGTGCTGCTATGTTGAAATTAGACTTAGCAAACGTTCCACAATCAGATAGAATGTGGTTCTTACACCCACAAGCTGCTTGGGATGTAATGGGTATCAACAAGTATTCTTTACTTGTAAATACCAATGGTGCTGACCCTGTGACTAAGGGTATGATTGGCTACCTATACGGTATTCCAGTCACCGTTACTACTAACATTCAAGTCGGTACTAGTGTGGCTACCACAAAGGGTGCTCGTGAGAATGCTTTGGCTCACAAATCTGCTTTGGCTTTTGCCGTTTCCAACATTGACGGTATGAACCCTGTTCGTTTACAGGCTTCTTACATTCAAGAATACTTGGGAACTCTTTATACCGCTGATATTTTCTACGGTGTAATTGAGAACAGAGATGCTGCTGGCGTTCTTGTGATGACCTTGTCTGCGTAAAAAGTATTAATTAAATATTTTTCTTTGAGGGATTACCTGACAGTATCCCTTAAAGTCAGGAAGGAAAAGTATATGGGACACAATGTAGTGGTCGATATTAAGAAACATGAAAGAACCTACATAGGTTTTAATGGAGAAATATATGACGGACCAAAGGGAAAACAAATCGGAAACATCAAGGACGGTAGTTTTCCGACCACCAACCAGAGCTCAAATCCAACAGCGGATGGACAACCAGAAGCGGCTGGAACAGGAGAAGCTCAGGAAGGAAACGGATAGATATGAGTGATGTATATTTTATAGGCTCTGATTATAAGGGATGTAATTATCTCAGGTGTCAGTTGCCAATGTTCCACAACGGCTGGAACGGCAGTCATATCTCAGTTGGTAAAGACCAGAAAGACCCATCGATAGTAAAGAACGAAATACTAAATTACGACATCATAGTATTTCATCGTGCTGATACACCAGCACATCATAATCTTGGACAGATGTTAAAACAGATGGGCAAGAAGATAGTGTTTGATAATGACGACACTTATAAGATTGATGAGGAACATCCTTATTACCACATGGATGAAGAGAACTTCCTTCGTAATCGCACATTTAAAAACAACATAGTTGATTCATTTATTATGAATTCAGACCTTGTCACCTGTACCACAGAGGCTTTAAAAGAAGAGTACTCAAAGATAAATCCCAACGTTGTGGTTTTACCTAATTGTGTTGACCCGCTAGACTGGGATGAACCATTAAGGAACGAGGGTGACAAAATAAGAATTGGTATAGTTGGTTCAACTTTGTATCATCATGACTTCAAGTATATTGAGAACTATATTCGTGAGTTATCAGAACGTGATGATGTACAACTTGTGTTATTTGGTTTACATACTGATGAGCAGTTAGAAAAGAACCGCCTGGTACGTAGAGTTTATAAGAAAGAGCTAGAGTTCTGGAGAAGTCTAAAGAACTTAGAGAGAGTACCGTTCTGTAAAATGGAAGAGTACTTTACTCAACTTAACGAACTTCGCTTAGATATAATGTTAATCCCTCGTAAGGACTCAGCATTAAATAAAGCTAAGTCAAACGTTAAGTTCTTAGAGGCTGCTATGTGTGAGATTCCAGTAATAGCCCAGTCATTTGTTGGTAAGGATTCCCCTTATGACAAAGACCTAAATGGCAAGAATGGAATCTTAGCTACAACTGAAGATGACTTCAGACGTGAAACAGAACGGCTGATAAAAGATAAGGAGTTAAGAAGAGCGATTGGAAAAGAGGCTAAAAGATATGTTCTTGAAAACTATAATATCGAGAATAGGGCTCACTTATGGGCTGAAGCCTATGATAAACTAATGAAATAATATGAGATACATTGTATTAAAAGATGACAAATTAAAAGCATTATTAGACCAGAAAAGAGTTTTAATTGATGAGGGTAAACAACTTGAGAAAGAGGCTAAAGAAATTGATGAGAAGCGTTCTAAGATTTTACTGAAGATTAATCGCTTGAACGATAAGGCTGGTCCAATAATGGGCAAGTATTTAACCGAAGAACTTGGTGAGTATGAAACCTACGGTGAATTAAAAGACGTAGATGGAGAACTAAGGGTGTTCATTATTGACCAAGTTGAAAAGTTCAAAGAAACATATAAACAAGTAATGAACGAGAGAAAAGAGAAATAGTATGGAAAATTGGAAACTGCTATTAGCTGGAATTAGAAATGCACTAAGTGATTTAGTGTCAAAAACCTTTAATGTTAATGGTTCTGTTGAGGTATCTAATTTACCAGAAGTTCAACACGTTGTTATAGACAACCACCAAGAACCGACTGAAACCGTAGTAGTTTCTAACCTTGTAGATTACAAGGAAGAGTTGAATAAAATTATTGGGGAGTTAATTAAGGTACCCAAGGATATAAAGACTGCAGATTATACTCCGATTATCGATGCATTAAAGGAAGTTGTTAGAACCCTTGAAGACGATAAAACAGATTACTCCCCCATAATTTTAGCCATAGAGTCCGCTGTAAAAGAATTAAAAACAAAATTCCCAGAAGTTGATTATTCTCCCATAATCAACACTATTAAGGGTATCCAACAATTTAATCTTTCTCAATATTTAGAGGAGGGTGAACTGCCTGTAATCATAAATGAAAAAAAGATAAAGAAATTGGTTGATGCCTTTGGTAAGAAAGCTGGGCACGTTGTTGCTGCTTCTGTTGGTGGTGGTGGTT
>CAZVXB010000029.1:0-6266 GCA_964630965.1 Candidatus Woesearchaeota archaeon
CTAATTTTGTTGATGTTGCTGTTGTATGTAAAAAATGTGGACATAAGACGAAAGTTGACAAACACGAAGTTGCACATGCTCGTTGCGATCTTTGCGGAGGGGCGTATGAAAATCTTGGGGAATTTAACCCTATGTTCACAACGCGTGTGGGCCCTGTTGCTAAGGATGCTGTAACTGCTTATTTACGACCTGAAACTGCTCAGTCCATATTTGCTAACTTCAAGTTAGTCTATGAACAGGCTCGGCTACGGCTACCGTGCGGTATTGCGCAAGTTGGAAAAGCATTTCGTAATGAAATTGCTCCTCGAGAATTCTTATTTCGATCACGGGAATTTGAACAGATGGAACTTGAATATTTTATTGCCCCTGGAACTCCCTGTCCTTTTATGGGCGAGATAAAACATGTTGAGCTTGCCCTTTACACTGCAGACATGCAATCTGGTGAGCAGAAGGCTAAGACTATGAATCTTTTTGATGCGTGGAAAAAAGGAATTATCAAAACGGATTGGCACGCTTACTGGCTTGCTCAAGAATTTGAATGGTTCTTGTCTCTCGGGGCACGAGCTGAACGATTCAGAGCACGACAGCACACGGCCGATGAGAAAAGCCATTACGCGGTTGACACGTGGGATTTAGAATATGAATTCCCTATGGGTTGGCGCGAACTCCAAGGTATTGCTAATCGTGGAGCGTATGATTTAACTCAACATCAGACTCATAGCAAAGAATCGTTTGCGGTTCTTGTTGATGATGTAAAAGGTACGAAGGTTGTTCCTGAAGTTGTATGTGAACCTTCTTTAGGCGTGGGGAGAGCGTTTATTGTATTCATGCTTGATGCCTATGAACATAACAAAGAACGAGATAACGTTGTTTTACACTTACATCCTAAACTTGCACCTTATAAGGCCGCCATATTCCCCATTGTAAAAGGAGAAGAATATGAGTCTCTCGCTACTTCGGTTCTCAAGCATCTTCGAACAGAATTTTCTGTGTTATACGATAAGAGCGGGAGCATTGGTCGCCGATATGCGCGTAATGATGAGATGGGCACACCGTACTGTATAACTATTGATGAATCTAGTATAAAGAAAAAGAGCGTAACTATTCGAGACCGAGACACGACTAAGCAGATTTCGGTTAAAATTGATGACCTTAAGGATACGTTGCGCAATTTGATTAATGGAGACGTTGCGTTTCTCAAGGCTGGGAAATTGGTTGAGACGAGAGTGAAATGATATTTGCAGATAATCCTTTCATTTATGCACTAGTGAGCGTTATTGCAGTTAGTCTTGTTTCTTTGATTGGAATTGCAACGTTGAGCATTAAGCTTGATAGATTGAAGAAGATGCTTCTTGTGTTGGTGAGTTTCGCTGCCGGTGCGTTATTAGGGGATGTGTTTTTGCACTTATTACCTGAACTTGTTGAGGATGGCTTTTTGCTCTCTTTTTCTTTTATGATTTTGGGAGGGATAGGATTTTCGTTCGTTATCGAGAAATTTATTCACTGGAGACATTGTCACGTGCCTACTACCAAAGAGCATACCCATCCGGTTGCAACGATGAATTTAATCGGAGATGGAGTACACAATTTCATTGATGGAATAATTATCGGAGCAAGCTATCTTGTGAGCGTTCCTGCCGGTCTCGCTACTACGTTTGCGGTTTTTCTTCACGAAATCCCTCAAGAAATCGGAGACTTTGGAGTGTTGTTACACGCAGGATATACGCGTCGGAAAGCACTGTTTATGAATTTCCTACTTGCCCTTACGTCTATACTAGGAGTCTTACTTGTTTTCCTTTTTGGAACTATTGAAGGGGTTGTTCCTTTCTTAGTTGCGTTTGCCGTTGGGAACTTTATTTACATCGCTGGAAGTGACTTGATTCCCGAGCTTCATAAAGAAACAGGGATGAAATCGGCATTCTATCAACTCCTCGCGCTTGTTGTAGGGGTGCTTGTGATGGCTTCTTTACTTCTTTTAGAGTAAACCATAAAAGGCAGAAGAGTATGTGGTTTTATGGTCGAGTGTGTTTTTTGTAAGATTGTACAGGGTGCGATTCCCGCTAAACTTGTTGATTCAAGTAACTCATTTATTGCGTTTCTCGATGCTCATCCTAAGACTCAAGGGCATACGCTTATTGTTCCCAAAGAGCATTATGTAACTTTGTTAGATATTCCTTCTCGTTTAGGTGAAGAGTTGTTGCACTTTACTAAAAAGGTTGCTGGTTCGCTCCTGGAAGAAAAGAAAGGGGATGGATTTAATGTGGTTATGAATAACTTAACATGCGCAGGACAAGTCGTTATGCATGCTCATCTTCACCTTATCCCTCGTAATGAGGGTGATGGCTTAAAGATGATATCTTAGGGTTTTCTTTCTACTTTCTGATTGAACTTGCTCATTGCCTTCTCGTATCTTGTCGCATCTTCACTACTCATTCCTTCTATATTCTCAAGACCGTTTACAAATTCAAGTACTCTTTGTGGAAACTCATAGCCAGAAATCATTCTTCCATTATATTCGTTCGTCATACTTTGGATGTGATTTATAGAACGAGTGTCTCTTAATTTTATTCCTGTGGGTGTTTGTTCAAATTTTTCTTTTATATCTCTGCAGAATCGATGTACTTCCTGCATCTCTCCATTAAGAGAGCATCCCTTTATTCTCCTTTGTAATGCATAGGCAGTTACTTGAGCTGCTTGTTGTAATTGCTGTCTCGATAAGAATACGTATCTTGCACTATCGGGAGGTTCTTCGGGCATGTCTTTATGTGTGGATGTTATTTTTATTAGTTACTATGGCTCTGGGGAGAATCGAACTCCCGACCCCGGCCTTATGAGAGCCGTGCTCTACCACTGAGCTACAGAGCCAGCGCTAGGAGCTCGGAATGGTTTTTAAGTTTGTTGGATTTGCGAGAAATCGGCTTAGCCTAGTTCTTCAAGGTAAGCAGGTCTTTTTACGACTTGAGCTGCTTTAATGCGCTGCATTTTCATAAGGCGAGCGATGTAGCCTGCGATTTTATTGCGCATTTTCTTACTTGGCATTGTATTTTTACCAAGTACTTTCTTATTTTGATTGAATGTCTCGTCGAAGGGCATACTCTCTCGTAAGAGTTGCTTTGAGGTTCTTTTAACGAGTGTTGATTTAATTCGTCCCATTCCTAAGGGTTTGGGAACGGGGTTTTTAAAGGTTACTTTGACAGGGTTAGAGCTTCTCGAGTTTGAGGAGGTTTTTCCAGGAATCGAGGTAGGATTTTGCTCCTTTATCTGCTTCACCGGAGGTGAGGATAAGAGCAGGCATTTTCTCTTCTTGTGCTTTATGGAGGGCGATGACGAGGTCGTCTTCGGTGAGTTTCTTCTTTTCTTTGGCTAATACGAGATACTCTTGTTTTCCAAACAACGTATCAATTCTTACCTTTGCGTTGTATTCTTTTGCTTTTGCAGGGAGATCTTCCAGGATTTCTATCTCTTTTGTTGTAAGATAGTCTTTTACTTTGTTTGTAAAGAGGTCTGGTTTTTTCTCTTTTTTTGCACGAGGCTTTTTCTCTTCTATCTTCTCTGCGACTTCTTCTTTGGGAGAGGTATGTTTTGCTTCTTTGGGAGCTTTGATTTCCTTTACCTCTTCTTTTGGAGCGTTGGCCTCGAGTCTTGAACGTACGTCATCATCGGTTGTTGTAAAGAACCTCCAATAGAGTTTTTCGGTACCTTCGTTTCGTACTGTAAGGGGAACGGCAAAGTCTTTCAATTTACGAAGAGCAACACGAATAGCAGGGTCTTGGAGTTCGTCATCCATCATTCTGGCTTCTTTGAGTAACGCGATAGCCTCGCGTTCTTTATGGTTAAGGAATTGAGTAAAGTTCTCTAAGAGGGGTTCTTGTCCAGGTACGTAATAGAGGGGGGATGAGCCTACTTTCATGGAACTCATGACTACTCTTTTTTCGGCAACTAACTCTGAGAGAAGGGCTCCGATAAACAAGGGGCTTATCCCTGCTTCTCGAGAAATACGTGTGGGAAAGCTCGGGCCTGCCTGGTTTATAACGGCCAGAATCTTCTCTTTTGTCTCATTGACTTTCTTAACGTCAATCATTCTTTCTTGGCGAGAATCTATGATATAAAGATTGTGTCACTAGGGACGTATCCACCCTGCTTGATAGTAGGTTACGTCTCCTCCATCATCTACTATGGCTACTAAGAGCTTCTTATTTGTAGAAGTGGCGACTCTGCTCTTTGCTGCAAAATCATACCAGGTTAGGGTCTCGTTTTCCTTTACGGGAAATAGGAGCCAGGTGGCGTGTTCTTGTCCAGGACGGGAGCCTTTCCCATATACGCGGAACTCTGCTCCGAATTTGAGTGCTGTTTTGACGAGATACCCTTTTTTTCTTAGATCAGCAAATACGGCTACTTTCGTTTCTATTTTCTTGTCCTGTCTCTTTGCCTTTTTCAGGAGTGCTTCTTCAGAAAGCTCTCTTTTCCCGCTATACACGACCATTTTTCCTAATCGAACGAGTGCAAGGGCCTCCACAAGAGAATATTCTACATGCGCTTGTTTTCTCTCTCCCCAGAGTGTTTTTTGATGCAACGCGAAGGCGTCTTGAGCGTGGGAGATGACTCGGTTCGTTTGCAATATGCCTTGTATCATTGTCGTAAGAAGAGGTATTGTTATTTAAGGGTTTGCGGGCGTGTATTCCCAAAAGTTCAATGCCCCTTTACATTCGACGAAGGGGAGACGTTGGACGTTTGTAAGTATAAATCCATGATTCCCCCAGTTTGAAGAGGCTAAGTGGAGGTGTTGGTCTTTGGCGTGTTCTTCTGGTGTGAGGTAGTGTTTTACGTCTAACAGTGTTGCTTTGCCCACAATCCCTCCTTGAGGTAAAGAAGTAAAACCGAATTTTTTCATTGCTTCTTTGTCTATGCTCTTGGAGGCGTGAATTAAAAACGTGCCTCTACATTGTGTGTTCCACTTGCGCAGTTCGATGGTTTTCTTCCCTTGGAGTATAAGTTCGGCATAGGGTTGCTTTAATGAAAGCGCTTTCATTTTTTCTTTACTGGGTAATTCTATATAGCTCTATCGTAAGCTTTAAATCGCACTTACCCTGACTATTCTCATGAGTCGTTCGAATACACGTACTCCTGCTCAATTTAAGCGCATGGAGAAGAAATGGCAAAAGGCATGGGCTGAGTCTGGACAGTTTCAGGCACGTGAGGGGGGAGATCCAGAGAAGAATTATTATGTTCTTGAGATGTTTCCCTATCCGAGCGCGAGTTTTCTTCACGTAGGGCATATGCGTAATTATACTATTGGAGATACGATTGCTCGATACAAGCGCATGAAAGGGTTTAATGTGCTTTATCCTATGGGGTTTGATGCGTTCGGACTTCCTGCTGAAAATGCGGCTATTAAAGAAGGCATTCACCCTAAGAAATACACTGAGAAAGCTATTTCGACCATTAAGCAGTATATGCAGGAGCTCGGATTAAGCTACGATTGGACTCGTGAGCTTGCTACCTGTTATCCCGAGTACTATAAGTGGAATCAATGGATATTCCTTCGTATGCTTGAAAAGGGAATTGCGTATAGAAAAGAAGCACCGGTTAACTGGTGTTCTCATTGCACTACTGTTTTGGCAAATGAAGAAGTTATAGGGGGAAAGTGTTGGAGATGCGATAATGAGGTCACCATAAAACCTCTTGCTCAGTGGTTCCTCAAGATAACGGCTTACGCGGATGAACTCTTGAAAGGTCTCGATGGAATTCAATGGCCTGAACGAGTAAAGGAGTTACAGCGAAATTGGATTGGTCGAAGTCAAGGAACGAAGGTTTCATTTGCTATTAAGGGCTCACGTGATATGCTTGATGTCTTTACGACGCGCGTTGATACTCTCTTTGGCGTGAGTTTCGTGGCTTGCTCGTTGCAACATCCTCTACTTGAAGGATTTGTTAAAGGAACAAACTATGAAACATTGTATCGTACTCATATGTCTAAAACAAGTGCTTCTATTAAGTTGAATGTGGCGCAAGAGAAAGAAGGATTTTTCACAGGAAAATATGTGATTCATCCACTCACGGGAGAAGAAATTCCCCTCTACGCAGGTAATTTTGTTGTCGGGGAGTACGGTACCGGAGCCGTTATGGGTGTTCCTGCTCATGATCAAAGAGACTTTGAGTTTGCTAAAAAATATAAATTGCCTGTTAAACAGGTCGTTGCTTCTTCTGAAGGGGCTCTTAAAAAAATGTCTTCTGCATTTACTGAAGAAGGTACGTTAGTTAATTCT
>CAZVXB010000030.1:0-5367 GCA_964630965.1 Candidatus Woesearchaeota archaeon
ATCGTCTTTTGAAGAATAGAGTATATGTAGGGATAAGTGCAGGAAGCATGATTGTAAGTCATGTTGATCCTGCGAGCGGTTCTAAACTACTTTATGCAGAACCAGATGCTTCAGACGTCAAGGGGCTTGGGTATGTTGACTTTAATGTTTTTCCCTTTCTAAACTCACTCTACTTCCCTAATTTAAAAGATACCAACATTAAATCGGTAGCAAAAACCCTTGGAAGAGAGGTATACGCTCTCGATGACAATTCAGCATTATCCTATGTCGATGGTAAAATAAAGATAATCTCAGAAGGCGTCTGGAAGAAATATTAGAACTTAGCTTTCTTATGTCTTACTTCTTGTTTAACTTCTCGATGTAGTCGTTTAATTTCTAATCGAGCGAACTTCATCCGGGCAACTTTACCTATGCGTTTCATACGACTTAAATGCTAAACATGCTTATAAGTGCTTCGTAGACTTACACGATGCTAAGGTAGTTAAGAACTCCTGCAAAGCTTACCCAGAGCAGGTAAGGAACAAGCAATAAGCTTGCTTTAGGGTTAATTCGATAGGTAGTAATCATCATTCCTATAATTGTTCCCCAGAGAAGCACAAGATCAACAAGCGCTAAATCTGGTCGGCGCATTCCAAAGTAAAACACGCTCCAAAGTACATTCAATACAAGATTAGCCCCGTACCATCCCACAACAAACCTTCTCTCTCGCTTTGAGCCTTTAACCCATGAAATCCAGAGGGCAAGAGCAATAAGGAAAAAGAGTGTATTCCAAACAATAGGAAACACGTAACCCGGAGGCGTGATTGAAGGGCGTACTGTATCATACCAACTTCCTTCTCCAAGTTCAGCAGAGGTGAAAAGGCTCCCTAAAAATCCTGCTCCAAATACAATCAGAAGTGAACACACAAGAACGGCCCATGAATAGTGGTTCTTTTTCTTCACCATACTGTATATTGTCTTTTGACAGTTATAAACTTAATTCTCAAAGAATTGGGCAAACCGTTTGCCGTTTTTCTTGCAGTTCTCAAGCGAGACAACCCAGTTAGCACCTGTATCTTCAAGTTGTAACGTCTCAAGGAAGAACCACCCTTCTCGATTAAACCGAGCAGCAATCACCGTACGCAATCCCATCATCTCCCCAAATGTGACAAAATCTTCTATCTGCGCACGTGTAATATAGATGCGAGCCTTTTTACTTGACTTCGCTTCGACGACCACTCCTCGTTTTCCTAGTTTGCCTGCAAACAAGTCACAGGGCGAGTTATCATTTACGCCGCTTCCGGCAACACGAGCGGCACGCCATCCATGTTGCGTAAATAGTTCAACAAGCTCGCGTTCTGCCTTCGACCCCTTTGCCTTATTCGACATCTTTCGTTAAGATGAGTATTGTATATAAATGTAAAGAAAAAATAAAAAAAAGAAAGAAAAAACCGGCTTATTCTGAGTCTTTATTGCTGCCTGATCGGTCAAAGAATCGCTTCCAAAATCGCTCGAGAGCTTTTTCAGATTTGACTTCAGCCTTGGCTTCCGCCTTGACTTCTTTACCGTCTGCAACAAGTTTAGTTTCAGAGCTTCCGCTTGATCCTGATTGGCCTATAACCTTCATGCTGTTAATTCCACACTTTCCGTCTTTACAACGGTCAACGCAGAATTCACGTGCTTTGACTTGGAGATCTGCTAAAGCTGCATCGCTTGTTACGCTGAACGTTTGTTCCGCTCCATCATAACATTCGACTTCAATAGCACGAGCCCGTACTCCATCAGAGTTGCTTCCGGCATTAGCACGGACGTTTCTCTGTTGAGTCGCAAGGCTAAGTTCGTACGAAGCTCCATCGTCAAGTTCAAGTTTAGCATCCCAAACCGTTAGAGTACCGAAGGTGCTCTTCTTACTTAAGGTAAGAGTTCCCACGACTTCGCTCTTTTCATAGACATCAAAGGTGATTCCATCATCGCTTCGAAGCGTAAACTTCGATTCGCCTACATGGAGTTTTCCTCGGACAACTTCAGTTTGAGTGGTAGCATTGTCTTTCTTAACGAAAGTCTTGCTTACCCAGGTAATAGCAGCCAAATAACCGGCTTTATCGTCATCGACAGCCCATCCGGTACCAAAAGATACCTCTGCAGGATACCCTCTATAGATAGACGATTCTATTGAATCATCAACTTCCATTTCAAGTTCCGTTTCGCTTTCGATTTCGACTGAGACGCCAGATCCTTCCAAAGTTGAGCTTGCGCTTACAACCTGTAGTCGGGAGTCATCATCGGTCTCTGCTTCACGTGCAAACGTCATGCTTCCCGCAAAAACGCTTAACACAAGCAGGGCTACAAATACTAGTCCTATTTTCATGTTCACATACCTCCTTTCAGTTGGAGTTGTTTCATGTCCGGATAAGAAAGAAGACCTTTATATGTCCTGCCTGGAACAAAGTGGAACGTTACTGGAACGTCCGTTTAAGCTCAATAAATTGGTTTTTACCCTCGCCAGATAAAATAATAATCTGTTTCTTCTCTAACTCGTGAATATGGCGTGAAAAGGAAGCCTTGGGCAAGTTAGTATGTTTCCGCAAGTAAGACATCTTAACTTTTCCTAATGTTTTAAGTTGAGCAAGAATAAGGTGCTCGCGTTCATGTAGCAATGGTTTAAGATGCTCAAGCTTATTCTTCCGCTCTGTTCTCCGAGCCTTCTGTTTTTTAACTCTTCCATCAATAAACCTTCCCAATAAGCGCTTAAGTGTGTGCCCCCCATATCCAATTACGACAATCAAGATAAGGCTCGCAATAATTATTCCTAAAACAATGTTTGAAGAAACGTCCGTTGTTTTCTCAATACTATAACTCACGAACACTCTATCAGGGGCAGAGAGAGAAATCTGCTTTCCGTCTAATGATATCACTCCATCGCTTAATGAAGTAATAACGGCCCCCTCAGGAAGCGTGAGCGTCAAATCACTGTTGGGAAGCGTATAGGCAAATGACCACACCTCTCCTTCTTTACCGGTAAGATTCGATGTTGAACCTCTAATCCTTCCCTGTTCCATAGTCACTCCCTCAGGAAGTACGAGAGACGTTTCATCAGTCGAACCTAAAAAAAGAGCATCTCCAACAGCGTCAATGTAGATATTGATTTGAGTCTCCGCAGAAACAAAGCTAAGACAGAGAATGAGTGCACAAACAAAAGTGATAAAGGTACGCATACTCTGCTTAATGAATTTGAATTTAAATAAGCTCTGTAAGGTCTAAATTGCTTTAGAGATCTTTAGCTTGCAAGGTCCGGCGGCCATTCATCTTGGCCCGATGCGAGGCTTCACTCAATAGCTTGAGAACTTTTTGATTAAGGGCTTCAGGCACATCACTCGACACGCTTAAATCAGGCACAGCAGACTTAATCTTGCTCTTAATGATAAGATCAATGTCTTCAACCATGTTTTTTCCTCTTAGGCTCGACACTTGGTTGAGTCTCAGACTCTGTCTTACTAACTTCAGGTTTCATGAAGGGGAAAAGAAGGACGTCACGAATAGACTCTTGACCGGTAAGTAAAATTATCATTCTATCAATTCCTATTCCCAGCCCCCCGGTAGGAGGCAATCCTGTTTCAATAGCATTCACGAAATCTTCATCATACGGACTCGCTTCTTCGTTACCTGCTGAAAGTTGCTTCTGTTGTTCTTCAAGTAGCTCGCGTTGCACAACAGGGTCGTTAAGCTCAGAATAGGCGTTGGCCAATTCAGCACCCATACAGAACGGCTCAAAACGTTCGATAAGACGAGTGTCTCCATTTCTATGTTGTTTACATAAGGGCGTCGTCTCAAGCGGGTGATCTATAATGAAGGTAGGTTGAATGAGATGTTCTTCGCAGAAGTGTTCGAAGATAGCCTGAACTCTCCATCCCCAGGAATCTCCTTTGTTTTCAACGTTATGCTTGCCCATGAACTCTCGAAGTTCTTTATTGCTCATTCCATCAACGTCTATCTTTGCATATTTCTTGATAGCATCCATCATAGTCATACGCTTCCAAGGGGCTTTGAAATCAACTTCAGTTCCACGAATAGTAACTTTAGTCGTACCGTTGACTTTCTTGGCAACGTATTCAAACAAATCCTCAGTCAGTTTCATCATATCAGTATAATCAGCATAGGCTTGGTAAATTTCCATCATAGAGAATTCAGGGTTATGCCACTTGTCTATACCTTCGTTTCTAAAGTTACGGGCAATAGTAAACACGCGGTCAAAACCCCCCACAATAAGTCGCTTCAGGTATAGTTCAGGAGAGATGGCAAGGAAGAGAGGAATATCGAGCGCGTTCAAATGCGTCTTAAACGGTCGTGCCGCAGCACCACCATATACCGTTTGTAAATACGGAGTATCAACTTCGTTAAAGTTACGCTCTTTAAGAAACGTCCGAATAGAATCAATTATTTTTTCTCGTTTGAGAAAAACGTCCTTAACTTCAGGATTCATAAGTAAGTCAAGGTATCTCTTTCGGTAGCGCTCTTCTTTGTCTTCAAGACCGTGCCATTTATCTGGTAAGGGAGCAATAGCCTTCGATAAGATTTCTAATTTCTTAACCAATATAGACAACTCTCCTCGTTTAGTTCTAAACACAGGACCTTCCACACCAACAAAATCTCCCATATCTACATAATTTTTAAACAACTCAAAGACTTTGTCGGGTGTCTCTCCGTCTTGAAGAACGATTTGAATTTTTCCAGAGTGGTCGTACAATGCTCCAAACGCAATCTTTCCAATATCTCTCAAACTCATTAATCGACCTGCCGTTTTGGCAGTAGATTTGGACGTTTGTTCATTCTTGAGTTTCTCATGGGTTTTTTGCAAATCGGCATGCGTATCTTTCTTATCATACGAATAAGGATAAGGGTTAATCTTCTCTGCTCGAAGTGCGTTAATTTTCTTTATACGCTCTTTTACTATCTCGTCTTGCCGTCCCATCTGAACAAGAGAAACGGGAGGTTTATATGGCTTATGCTTCTAAATCTTTAGAATCTTAAATTCCTTAAAATCCTGGAATCGCTCTTCACGCATTTCAACATTCTTTATTTGAGTATTGTACGGCCCTGTTTTACACCGAGGAATCATTTCATCAACTGCCTTAGCATCTCCTTCAATAAAAACTTCAATTCGTTTGTCTTCTAAAGAGCGAGCAAAACCTCGCACGTTAAGCTTTGTAGCCTCATCTTTCAAATAAGGGCCAAAGAACATAGGGTGGAAATTTCCGGACAAGAAAAGACGAACACTTTTTTTCATAGAAACAACATGAGACGTTCGTTAATATAGTTACCTCTGTTTAGATTCAGCTTCAGCAAGTGCTGCTTGTTTAAGGGCCATACTTGCAACCGACTCATCTAACA
>CAZVXB010000030.1:5377-6076 GCA_964630965.1 Candidatus Woesearchaeota archaeon
TGCGTAAATATCCTACCGATCTCCAGTCCATCCCCAAAAGCGAGGCGGCTTGTTTGTCCATATCCAAAGGATTACCTGCTAAAATGACTCCTTTTTCTGGAAGAGCAAAGAGCGTAAAGTGGGGCATCTTACATAGGTTGATGTCATGAACTTGGTATTTGAGAGGGTAAGCATCAAGCTTATTTTTAGTGCGAGAGAAAATTCCTTTATAGTATCGAGCAGGGAACGCGCTTCGCATGTTTGAAAGAGAAGCGTGAAGTTGAACTCCCTCATCGGCACGAACTGCAGGCAAGCTCACCACAAACGCGTTTTTCAAAACAGTAGGGTACATAATCTCTTCAAATCCCACAAATTCATTCTTTCCAACTGCCTCACATTCTACATTGTTAAGGTCAATAAGGCCAATATTGTAGTGTTCAGCAAGCCCTCGATATCCTTGAGACTCAAAGAGCTCTGACGTGTCCTGACCATCTGCGCCTTCAGCAATAGAAAGCGTCGCTTCAGGTCGTTTATGTCGAGCAGTATAGGCAACCATCATCTCAACAAGCTCACGAGGTGTGCTTTGAGCAGGGTCATCATTCAAGGTAGGCTTGAGGATAATATGGTCATGTTTCTGAAGCTCCTGGTCAAATTTAATCAACTTAAGTAACTTAGGAATAGTCTCCTGATAGGAAGCCAGTTTAATTGATACCCCTTTAG
>CAZVXB010000031.1:0-5828 GCA_964630965.1 Candidatus Woesearchaeota archaeon
GAGCTAGCTCTACGAGAGTATTGTATATATGTAGTCCTGCAGGGTGCCAGAAGACAGCACCAGGAGAGACTTCATTGAATCCGAATAGTTCCAAACGCTGACCGAGGATACGATGGTCATTATCTTTGAGCTTTGAAGTGTCTAACTTGGTAGGATTCATCTCATTCAAAAGTTTGCGCAACTCGTCTGAACTAAATTCTTGAGCAGGGAGGGCTGGCGTTTTTGCGGAAGGGGTTCCTGAAGAGCCAAACGAACGACTTAACTCTGAAAGAGGGTGGCCTTTACATCTGAACTCGAAGGTTTTGTAATACCCGAAAGGAGCTCTACTTACCTCGTATTTCTTGGCAAGGAGTGTTTGAGCTTGCTTAAGCATATCGAGGGCAAGAGCAGGTTTAGCAAGACGTGGAGAGAGGTGTGCATAAGGATAGACCACTATAGTTTTGGCTTTAACGTCGGTTGCAATCTTCTCAACTGACGCAATCATCTCATTCAATTCTTTGTTACTATCGCCTTCCTCTACGGCTGTCAATACGACCAAACACTCTTTGATATGATGTTCTTTCTTTTCTGCCTCTGATAATTCAGGCGCATCTTTGAATGCTTTCTTCAGCGCGTGGAATTTGATATAATCACAATGGAGTGCAAGGATTTTCATTCCTGCTAGAACACATAGGGGTTTTTAAGGATTAGCGTCGGCCGTGGTAATGCGTTCTTCAGGAGAGGGCGGTTTTGTAGGTGCGGTTGCATAGATTCCGGATGTGGTTGCAAGAGATAACCCGAGCAGTAACCCTGCAAGCCCTTTCTTTTGGGAAGGGGTGCGGTTACGAATACATTCATGCAATCGAGGACAGGGCTCTATCCCACACCAATCTTTTAAGACATCGGTGGTGACACCTACGAGGGGGCCTGAGACAAAGCCATAGGCCGTGGCTAGTGCGGTGCTATACAAGAGACGACCATCAGTTACTCCCGCAATAAGATAGAAAGGTACTGCTCCGGCTGCAGTGAAAAGGGCATTATACCCTGCGTCATGAAGCCCGGTCTTAAGCGTCTTACCTTTTCCGTGCTCAACTCCAAAGTATTCGAGTGAACCTTCACGGACCATATCAAATACCAGTCCTGCCCCTAAAAGAGTCGTCGCGGTTGAGAGCCCTCGGGCAATGAGAGATTCGTTTACGGTCGTGCCTGTAAGGTGCATATCGGCCAGGGCAAGAATAGGGTAACTGGGGAGAAGCTGGGCTGCTGATACTACTACGTGTCTATCGAATCTATCTTTGAGTGTTGGTTTGGGACTCATGGTGTTGAGAGCTAACTAAAGGGGTGTTTTTAAGCCTATAGGGGTGGGGAGTATTTGTTACTCCTTATTAGGCACTACAATAGAAAGGTTTAAATATCCTTTTTTACCGAGTTGAGTATGAATCAAAAAGCACCTATTCAGGTATATCAATTGGGATATGAAATTCCCCGATCATTAGTTGGACTTGTCCAGCGAGGACTGCATAACAAGACTGCTCGTGAGCTTCTTGTACCGTACAACGCGATTGTACATAATGGCATTACCCAAGAAGGGTTCCATCTGGGACGAGGAAATCACCTCCCGGGAAAAGTAAGCCTCTTGCTTGCCCATGACTACCGTACACGTAATGTTGAACGGGACTTTCCGTTTATAGGGAAGGCGCTTGAAAACCTTGGATATGAATTGGGTGAGAAACTAAGCATTAAACCTGCACCAGGACATGAAGTAGGACTTGAGGATTTGGAAACAAGAATGAACTTTTACCGTTCTATGCGGGGAGTTAATCCTGACGTGACCATTCTGACTGCTTAATATGAAACCACGACATCTTTTTGCGACACTCGGTATCGCTGCTGCTCTCGTGGCCGGATGCGATACGAAAAAGCCTGAAGTGCAAACACCGGTTGCGCCGACAGTTCAGACGTATACAGTTCCTGTCGAACCTTATGTGCCTGTTCGCGATAACGTTGTTTTTGAAACACGTGAAAAACCAACGTATAGAACTAGTGATTTTTCTACTGATAGTGAAGAGATACTCCTTGCACGAATGATTTTTGGGGAGGCACGGGGATGTGATTTAGAAGAAAAAATTGCGGTCGGGTATACGGCGATTAACCGGGCCCATGACGGTAAACGATGGAACGGAGAGAACGTAAAAGATGCTATTCTCAAACCTATGCAATATAGTTGTTTTAATAAGAATGACCCAAATCGAGGAAAACTTATGGATCCGCTCTCCTTTGAGCCAGAAGAATTTGAGAACTGTCTTGAGGTTTCTCGGAATATCCTTTCGGGAATGTATCCCGATAGTTCCAAGGGAGCAACACATTATTTTAATCCTCGCGCTGCAAATCCTTCCTGGAAACGTAAGTTAGAAAAAATAGGGGCGATACGAACACAATCGGGATTGAGCAAGCATGAATTTTATCGAGAAAACTAACTCTTGAAAATAAACTTCTCGATATTTTTTTCTGCTGCCTTACGTTTCTTCTGATGGTCTGCAAGAAAGGTATTGATTTTTTCTATGGCCTGTGCTTTGAGTTCTCCCGATAAGAGTTTGCCAGAACGATAGTCTTTTTCTATCTGGGCGAGTTTTTTGTTATTAGGTTCAAAGAGATATTTGAGATAGAGGAACGAGACATCTATGTCGGGGTTTCCTCCGTGTTTTCTATGCTCTTCGAGTGTATCACGTCCTCCTGAGAACGCATATTTGTTAATTTTCTTTTTTACCGTTGCAGGGTCGTCGGTTGTGTATATCGCCGTATTCTCGTCTGATGAGGACATCTTTCCTTGCGAGCCGGTGAGAGGAGGGAGGAACGTGCATTGGATTGATGCCGGTTTAGGATACCCTAGTTTGGGAACTATATCTCGGGTGAGTCGGAAGTGAGGGTCTTGATCAATGGCGTGAGGAATAAGACAGTTGAGTTGCTTGCCTGCTAGTACTGAAGGTAAGAACGTAGGCACGGCTTGCATGGACGTGTAGAAAATAGAACCGATGTTAGACTGCTCGTCCATACCGAAAGAAGATTTAACCATGGAGAAGGTTATTTTCTTAGCAACCTTGCAGGCTTCCTTATACATGAGGTTCGCGTGTTGAGTATCAATAAGGAAATGCGTTTTTTTAGGATTGAACCCTAACGCAATAACGTCAAGCATGTTTTCCTTGAGATAGTTCTGAGTATCTTCGAACGTTACGTTATGCTTGAAGAGGAATTTTTCTTCATCGGGAAATTGAAACCAGAGCTCTGCATTGAACGCGTCTTGTAACCACTTCGTAAATACCCAGGGAACTATATGTCCAAGATGAACAGGGCCGGAAGGAGCTCGTCCGGTGTAGAGAAAGAAGGGTTTTCCTTGAACGTGCTCGTCCAAGAGTAAGTTAAGATCACGATGAGCAAAGAAAATGCCTCGCTCTAGCATGAAATGGCTTTCTTTGGTTATTTTTTCTATGCGTTTTTGCAAAGGCATGTCCAGCCGTTGAACGCCAAATTGAGAAACCAAACGAGTGTAATCTACCGCGCCTTTGACAGACCAGGGTGTTACACTAAACTCCTCTTTTGTCATTACTCGTGTACGGAGAATGAGTTTATAAAAATACTGACGACACATTTATATAGAAAATGCCTCTGAGAATGAGATGAGAGGTTTTTGGATTATAGGACTTGTTTTACTGACGCTTCCATTTGCGTCTGCTGAGCTATTATTTAGCCAACCTCAAGCAGCTTATAATTTTGGTGATGAGCTAAGCATGACGCTGACGCTCCGTCCCCTGAGTGATACTACTGATTTTGCAACCATAGATCTGACTTGTGGAAGTGAGCACGTGACTATGTATCAAAGCCTCTTAACCATTCAAGCAGGAACGAGTCGAGAAATCGCACTCACTCCCCGGCTTGACTCTCCCCTCTTTGCCAACCTGAATGGAAGCTGTGTACTACAAGGAACGTTCGGAAATGATAACGTTGCCAGTCAACGTTTTGTACTTACCAAAGAAATCACTACTCAACTGGTTATTCCTTCAACGCTTGTGATGCCAGGGTCATCTATTGCTATTTCAGGAACCGCTCAGAAAGTAAATGGGGCCCCGCTTGAAGGATTTGTTCGATTTTCTATTGATGATACTAACTTCTCTTACGTTCAACCTGTAACTGAAGGTGTTTTCTCGTTTAATGTGACTCTTCCGAACACCATTGCTCCTGGAGAACATGAGGTACGAGTAGTCAGTTATGAAGAGAACACCCAAGGACGAGTACTCAATGAAGGAACGGAAAGTGCAACGCTTATTGTTCAAGTTGTTTTAACCCGAGCAGAGGTTGTGCTTGGTACGTCGGATGCGAACGTGGGTACTCCGTTTGTATTTACTATTTATGCCTATGATCAAGCAGGCAACCGTATTGAACGTGATGCACAGTATGATATATTCGGGCCGGGAGCTGAAGACGCCTTCCTCACGCGACTTACTCAATCAAGTGTGAGCGAGCAATTTAACGCCAGTGCTGAAACCGCTCCAGGTTATTGGCGCATTGAGGCACGTGTAGGAGATGTGCGTGCCAAGAAGCTGTTCTATGTTAATGAGTTTGAGAAATTAACCTTCACGCTTGAAAATAACGACACGTTAGTTATTACAAACGAAGGGAACGTACCGTATCATCGAAGCGTTCAAATTGATGTGGGCACGTACTCGGCTATAAAAGATGTCACCCTTGGAGTGGGAGAATTCAAACGATTCCGATTAAAAGCACCTGATGCTGCTTACGATATACTTGTTAACGATGGAAATCACACGTTTAGGGCTATGGGTGTTCCCCTTACCGGGCGCGCAATTGACATTGGGGAAGTAAGCGGTTCGTTCTTTAATCTCTGGTGGGCAGGTCTTTTCGTTCTTGTCATTCTCGGATTGACTTTTGTCACTAACCGCTATGTGGCACAGCGACGGGCAGCCCATGGGAAGAGCGATACGCCTCTTGTTCGAAGCTCACCAACACGAGTTCTTTCGGGAGCTCAACCCGCCTATACGACTTCACGAGAGCCTGCAACAATGATTGCCGTACGTGCCGACTGCTCAAGCGCGCGAGTGAAGAACGCTCTTGACTCTGCATTATCAAGTTCTCAACGAGCAGGGGCGCATATACTCCAAGAAGGAGATAATCACCTTATCACGTTAAGCCCTCGATTAACCAAGAAGCTTGAAAATGATTTGTTTGCTGTTACGCTTGCAAAAGAGATTGAGGGTTCACTTGTGAAAAATAGCATTGACTTTGGGATTGGAGTTGGGAAAGGAGAGATAATCTCTGACGGTCGAGGAAAAGGATCATTCACTTCTCTCGGTACACTTGTGCCTTCAGTTAAGCGACTTGCTCGAGCTTCGAAGAATGCGGTTCTGGTATCGGAGGATGTGCATGCTGCTTTACGTACGAGTATTAAAGCTGAAAAGCAGGCAGAGGATAAAGCCTGGCACGTTACATCGGTTGTCAACCGTGATACGCATATAGGATTCATCAATAGTTTTCTTAAACGAACGAAGTAAGCTAGAACTATTTTTTACTTATTACCCAACACGGAGCGATAGATCTTCGGCACGTAGGACATGAGCATCTTCAATTGCATTGAGAAGAGGTTGAGCTGCCCTATCAATTTCGTTTGCGAAACGAGTCTGTTCAGCTAAATATCTTTGTGCTTCAAGACTGGAAGGGTCATGAGAGATATAATCTCTTCGTGCTAATGCGTGCTGTACTTTTTCTCTAAATTCAGAAAGAAGAGCTTGAGAGTTAGGACGATAGTGTGTTGGAGGAGCCATTTACGCGCCAATAAA
>CAZVXB010000032.1:0-5633 GCA_964630965.1 Candidatus Woesearchaeota archaeon
CTCCTGATAGGAAGCTAATTTAATTGATACCCCTTTAGTCATAGGGTTCAAGATAAGAATTACTTTTTAAGGATTGTTATGCTCAAACAATGGGGTTAAAGTCGCCCTTCATGCTCACGTCTATCAAGTTCGTTATTAACCACCGCTATCGTCTGGGAAGCAAAGTACGTTTTAGGTCCAATAGATATCGGGGTGCTCCAGTCTTTGAGACGGTTGAATTCCTTATCGGGAAGGCCTTTATGATCTCCCAAAATAAAAATAGGATTTTCTTTAATGTCTGCCGTTCGAATATCTTCTCCATCTGGATCAAGAATGTAGATGTTACGGTCAGCTTCATAGAGTTCCTTTACGACCGCAAGGAAAGGCTTCTTCTCAATCCAAAACCCGGGGAATACTTCTCGTTTCTCACCCTCTCGATATTTGTAGAGCATCTTTTTCAACACGCCCGAAACGTCTTTCTTGGCAAGATAGATTTTATCTATTCCTGTCTTTCCTTCCGTAACAGGCTGCAATTCAAGATGTTTAACCGGGTCAGGAGGCCCACCAAAGACGAGATGGAGTCGAGCGTCCGTTCTAATCTTATGACTCAAGAAAAACGTGGCAATAACCGTATGCACTGCAATATCGATACGCCCTGACTCCTGCAAGTCGGCACCAATAGCGTTTCCTGCAGTAGGTGCCGTTCGTGAGTAGTAGACAAATTCTCTCATAATCTAGTGAGCAATGAAGCCCTTTTAAGCCTTTCAATTAAAAACAAATTCGGGCACGGCTATGACTTCTCCCTCGAGTACAATCCGAGCAACCTCAAGAAATTTCTCGTCACAGAAAACAGCTATATGTTCTCCTTTATCAGGCAACGCTGAAATCTCGGTCGTTAGATCTTGAAGATGGATTGGTTTTCCCGTCTTAAGTTGTGTAAGTCGTCTATGTGATACATCCACTCGAGGAAGAATCGCTTCGAGCGATTTATCTGCAGGAATAATCATCTCCCGTAAGGTTTCTTCTTTTCCTTTTTTCCAAGCTTTAACGGCCTCATCAAAGGCATGAAGCGTATGTGCTTGTGTTTCATCGAACTGGCCCGCACGTGTTCTTCTCAATTCAAGCATGTGCGCTCCCCCTATCTTCTTCCCTATATCATGAATAAGCGTTCGAATGTACGTCCCTGCTTCCACTCTCGTCCTAAAAACAATTTCTTTTCCATCACGTTCAATAATCTCAAACGAATGCACGGTACGCGGGCGTATCACACGTTTTACATTTGAACGCACAGGTGGTTTCTGGGCAATAGTTCCTGTAAAAAGCATAATCGCTTTCTCCAAGTCGTCATCAGAAACGTCTTCATGAAGGCGCATAATGCCTACATATTCTTTCTCTTTTTTTATAAAATACGGAGATAATTTACATGCACGATTAGTCGTAATAGGAAGTACGCCTGTCACCCCAGGGTCTAACGTGCCCATATGACTCGTCTTGCGTAATCCCAATTGTTCTCGCACATAGTCTGAAACATTAAAACTCGTCGGTCCTGCAGGTTTATCGATGATAATAATCCCAAACTCAAGAAGCTCAGAAAGAGGTTTCATATCGTTCCCTCCAGATACGCTTTTCTCCTTGTTTCTGGAAATCGTTCAATGGCATAGCGCAACATAGTGCGAGGCATTTTGCTGTAATGCATTGCTAAGAAGGTATCTAAATATTTTTCATTTCGTTTCCCTATTTCTCGTAACATCCATCCACACGCTTTCTGGATGAGGTCATGTTCATCCTGCATAAGCAACTCAACAAGTTTCAAAGTCTGCTCAAATTTTTTCTTCTTAATAAACGCAAACGTGGAAACGATAGCCACGCGCCGACTCCAAAGATGGTTCGACCGAGCCAAACGATACAAAATGCTTGAGTCTTTATCCTGCAGATAATCTCCTACTAGTTTATCAGCACTCAAGTCGACCAAATCCCAATTATTAACTCGGTTTACATTGCGTAGATAAAAATCAACAATCGCTTTCTTATCTTCTTTTTTATATTTTTCAATAAGCACAAGCAACGCAACAAGCCGTTCTTCATGAATGGGCGAGGCAAGATGCGATTCAATATCATTCAACGTTAGATGTTTAAATTGTTTGGCTATAGTCCGACACTGCGGGACTGTCACACCAATAAAAACATCTCCTTCTCCATACTCTCCCGGTCCCGTTTTAAAAAATCGCTGAGAAACGCGTGCTCGTTCTGACGTAGCATACGAATGTAAAACCGTTTTTAATGTAGTCATAGAACTATCCAGAAACGAGAGTATAAAATTACTTCTTCAGAGCCATACGCTTGATTTGAGGCGTCTTGGCTTTAGTAGTATGTTTAGCGTCTTTAGCTTGTTGTTCAGCAGCTTTCTCATTTACAATAGCAACTGATTGTTCTTTTTCAGTCTCAGCTTTCTTCTCTTCAGTCGTCTTAACTTCTTCTTTAGCTTCAGCAGGAGCAGCTTTCTTCTCAGCTTTCTTGTGCAATCGAGTATGCTTTGATTTCGCAAATCCAACATAAGCAGGAGTCTCTGCGAACGTAACATGAACAATATCTCCTTTCTTAGTTGCCTTCACGGTAACTCGTGCAGGAGCATTACTGGGACCTCTGAACCAAAGATGATTATTCAAGTGTGTATCAAGTCTAACATTATCAACATCTCGGTTAGGAACTTTCATATGCCGTGCAATAAATTCTTTGATGGTCACAATTCCTTTACGTGCTCGCTTGTACTGAGGGACTTTCATCAAGGCCAACCTAAGAGGGATGGTGTAAATGCGTTCGAGGGTATGTGTTTCAGCCATGGTTAACCTAAGTGAGTTCTATGTGTTCTTCGAGGTTTAAGTTTAAGTTTACTTCGTCTCCACGATCGACGAACAGCAGTCAATTCAGAAGGGTGCTTGCGCTTGCCTTTACCATACGCACGAATAACGGCCCAAAAAGGAGCCCATTTAGTCTGTCTGGTCTTTACGCCCAATACAACTTTCTTATGATAGCTCTGAGTCATTACTTAATACTCTCCATAAATGCTTTACCTTTGACTGTCAATTGACGACCCGCTTTCTTTCCTTTAGTTTTTTCCAAAAGTCCAGCAGATTCTGCCTGTTGAACGAGAAGACGAATAATCTTACCACTTCCTTTGTAATGAATAGCTGGTTGCATTCCTCTATTTTTACGGTGCCCATATCGCGTTCGTAACCGACCAACACCAATTACTCCTCGCATGTAGGCCTGACGTAAAATGCTCGCGGCTCGTTTATACCAAAAGTCAGGGTCTTCAATAGGTCGCATTTTTCCAGCGCCGGATTTTACAAAACTAAGCCAGGCAGGTCGCTCGAAATCGCCCGATTCCTTAAGCGCAGCTGCTAAGTGATTGTTGTATTTTCCAGGTTCAATAGAACGGATAGTTGTCATGGCGAGGTATAAAAAAGATGCCTTATAAATCTTACTTCGAAGCCCTCATACCCTTACGTAAAATGATAGTAAACCCTACCGTCGTGTATCTATAGCCTTCTCCCAAGGTTTTCGCAAGCTCATCTGCAATCATACGCACTTTATCCTTCGTGGGGGCGAAGTTTTGTAAGACAGAAATACGCACGCTCTTGTGGGTTTTAAACGCCATTCGTAGACTCGAGATAGTCCCTTCAGTAATCCCATTTTTTCCTATTTGAAAGTTCATGTTTTTTTCCGTACTCCTCCTGCAGGAAGGGCGGCTACAATTTCGCTTCGTGTAAAACTATCTCCTAGCTCTACTCCCAACTGGGCAGCCATACTTTCTTTGTCTATAGTTCCAGGAATGACTGTCATAAGGGGCTTCATGTTAGTAGCAAGAGGAACAGCACGAAGTGTTCCTTTCTGTTTAACCAGTCCAAGCTCAAGCGTAACGGGCACTTTTTCAACACGGCCCGTAACGCGCCACATACCTGCTTTCATGTTCGGTTCTTTAGAAAGCTGACTCGTCTTGAAAATATCGACGCTTACTCGTTTCTTGCGTTCTTTCCATGCTCGGCTAAAGCAGGCTGTAAACGTCGCGCACTCAAGTAATTCTTCTCGTTTCACTTTAGATATATCTCGGAGTATAACGCTAAAAGGGCTTCCCGGGTCGGACGTATGAAGAACATAATACTCTTGTTCACTTGCAAGCACAGTCTTAAGCAATTCATCATTCTGGTTGGCGCTTTTACCTCCCACAACCATCGTCTTTTGAGAAGTTACAAACCATTTGTATTTCGTATAGTCAATCATCCTTAACCGAGAAAGAGACGGTTTTTAATGGTTGTTATGGGCGTTAAGCAGCAACTATAGAAGCGATAAACTGCTCACTATCATACGCTTGATTATCCTTGCGCACTTCTATTCGGTATACAATTTCACACAAAGGTGCTTGTTCACTAGGTCTAATCTTAACGATAAAGTATTCGGGCTCATCACCAGGTCGCATACGAATATCGCTTCCTGTGTCTCCCACAATCAAATAGGATTCAGCCTCAGCAACAGGCAAGTCACATCCTCGTTCAATATCTGCAACTTTGATTTGATAGCTAAACACTCCTTCTCTATTTTCTCCTTCAACAGTATTTCTAACGGCGAATGCAACTCCGGTGCTTTCTCCCTTCTTTATTTCTGCTTCATTATTAGGCAATTTCACCACTACTTTTTTATCTCCTTCGCTAAATAATTTGTTAATCTCATCTTTAACACCCTCATCAATACGTTCAACGCTACTTGTGGCTCCCGAAAAAATAGTACGCACCAATATAATCCCCAACACCAGCATGGTCATTCCAATAACAAGAACAACAATCGTTCCAACAGAAAGTTCAACGGCTCCCTTCCTTGAAGCGAGAGATTTCATTGTGCGCCCACAGCCTGCAACTGTGCGAGAAATTCAGGGTTAGTCAAGAACATAATTCCTAGCGCAATAAGTAAAAGGGCTGAGACAATAATTCCAATAATGCTCAATATGTTTCCTAGTCGAGAAAATTCGGTCATTCCTTGTTTATGTTGGACTCGAGCAAAGTAAATACCTACAATACCCATTACTATTCCAAGCACAGGGGAGTTCGAGAAAGCAATACTCAGTATACCCAACGTAAATGCGATAAGTCCGCGATTAATCTTCGGTTGACCCTCACTCTTTTTCATAGTCTCCGAAGACATTCTTATTTTATAAAGGTTGTGTCGAATTAGAACGTGAGCATATAGGTGCTTACCGAGAGTGCAATATTGATGGCATAAATGCTACTGCACACAACACATACCGTTCTAACCTTAACAAGAAGAACATAGGCAAGGTAAATAGAAGCAAGCACAGCAAGGGATGAGAGTAAAAAGAGGTACTGTATTTCTCCCAACAAAGAAAGCACAATCATTACAATATAGAAGAGCATACCCCAGGTTCCATTTGACATGCCGAGCGTTATTCCATATTTACTGGAGAATGCTTTAGTGCATGAGGCATGGTCGTTAAGATCGCATGCAGCAACATATCCTTTTTTCTTACCTGCATATTGTTCAACGTGATAGGCATACCACGAGAGGGCAAATCCTATGAGTGCAAAAATAAGCGGTGCCCATGAAATCATACGTTCTCAACACCGACGAGCTATTTAAAGATT
>CAZVXB010000033.1:0-5576 GCA_964630965.1 Candidatus Woesearchaeota archaeon
GCAACACAACAAGAAACCCATACACAACCCATTGCCGAGAAGAACTATGAAAAGAACCAAGATAGGAGGTAACTACTTTCCCGCCAACTCTGCGCGTTTCATATGCATAAGGCCCATACCGCTTTCCATCCTTGTACGTATATTTTTTATGCACCACTTTTTTGTAAGAGAACTACTGAATTCTCACACCTGATAGAGTAAAAGTCTATATAAGTGTTTCGTGTACGTTTTCCATCGCTAAAAACGAGTTCTCTTACACCTAAAAGTGTCGTGCAGATACCCACGTTCGATGCAATTTCTCAATATTTTCCTCACATACAAAATCGTGCTGTCTAAATCCTCCACCAAACGTCTTAGGTATATGTAGAAGCTCATGAATAATCACTTTATCTTGCTCGGTAAGAGGCAACTTTTCAAACTTTTCCAAAAACTCAATAGCATAGTGTGCCTTAACCCCAATTGTCTGCTGCATTAGTTTCCCAATAGTATGACAACGAGCAATAGTCCGCTTAGTGCTTGAGCCCTTACTTCTAAAACACTTCACTCGTGCGAGGTCAATATGCCCCATAGCAAGTGTACGAGCAATAGCTTCCATTCGAGATTGTAAATCAGGAGCAGGTATGTATTTCATTAATCACCTTGATACCTACTAAAGAAAGCCCTTTATAATAATTATGAAGGTTATTTGGTGAGAATCTCAAGCCCGTCTCCATTCTTTAAAACGTGGTCCTTACCAACAGCCTTCTTAGTCTTAAGATCGAGCGCCTTAACGAACCCATTGCCTATATCCGTATGGAGCCGATAGGCAAAATCAAGCGCGGTACTTCCCGGAGGCATAAGAAAACAGTCAGGCAGCACATTTCCCTTACTGTCCTCTAATTTCAAACTCGCCGGATAAATAGCAACATAACCAAGCACATCAAGAACAGTGGTATTCAACACATTCTGCACACCCGTACTTCCATACTGTTCCAAAACAAGGCGAATGTTCTCAAGTGCGGCTCGTTGTTTATCATTGATTCCTTCTTTAATCTCAAATGTCTTCTCTCCCGGAACGTACGACACGAGCCCATGTTTATCCGCCTGACGCAAACTTAATTCACCATCAGCAAAACAAGGAACAAGAGGATAGTTGAACATCTCTTTAATACGCTGACAATTCTCTGCTCCCCGAGGCCTGTCAACTTTATTTGCAGCGATAACCATTGGTTTCGTCTTCTTCCTCAACACTCGTGCAAACGCAAGCAATTGTTCTTCAGTCCACAATGACGGCTTCTCAGAAGGCAACTTCGTCTCACGTAAAACCTGCTCAACTTGGTCGACTTTAACTTTCAAGCCTGAGAATTGTTTAGCCACAGCCTTAGCAAGTTCAACATGTTCCATTTCTGCCTTACGAGCAAACACGCTCCATGCTTTCTTTAAAATACCAAGGTACCACAAATCAAGCTCGTGCTCAATGATACGAATATCTTCGGCAGGGTCGTGCCCCTTATCAGAAGGCTTTCCTTCAGCGTCGGTCTCTCCAGACATATCAACTACATGAATAAACGCATCTGCGGCCGCAAGATCATCAAGAAATTGATTACCCAACCCGCGCCCTTCTGATGCTCCTGCAACCAAACCAGCAACATCCATCAATTCAAACGGAATAAATCGCCATCCCTGTTTCACATACCCTTCACGAGGATTGCTTACCTTGCCAAACTGAGCAGCCAAATCAGGAATTTTGATATAGGCCATTGCATGATTGGGTTTAATTGTGGCAAACGGATAATTAGCGATAAGCACATCCATAAGCGTTGCTGCTTTGAAGAACGTACTTTTCCCTACATTAGGTTTTCCTACAAGACCAATTAACATACCGAGCCAACAAGAAACCGTTTTATAAAACTATTCAAACCGTTTCTCGGCGTAGCCAGGAGAGGTAGTCAGAATTTCCTCGTTCGACTGAAAGTTGCAAAATTTCAGGAACTTCATAAGGGTGCTTCTGTTTGATAGCCCGCTCAATCGTTCCAAAATCACGACCCTTAACGAAACAAATCCATTCAGGAACCTCTTGAATTTTTCCGTTCCACCAAAACAAACTCTGTCCAGGCATAATCTGAATACATGCAGCACTCCGCTCTTCAAGTAAAGCACGTGCAAATTCTCGTGCTGCAGTTTCTGAAGGAAGACTGGTCACCACATTAACACAAATCTGAGGAACAAACCCTTTATGAGAAAGCATTTCCCGTAATATAGTGCGTAAGTGTTCAAGAGTAGCATCATTAGTAAGGTGAGCGTCAGCGAGTCTCCAGCAAGCCTCATTCTGTTGAGCATGGGAGGCCTGTCCAATTCCCCTATCACGTGCTTCATTTTGCAAAAACTCTTCAAAGGTGTGGGGATCTTTCTCCCGAGCACGAGCAACCATACGTTCAAAACGTACGTGGTCTGGGGCAGTAACGCAAAGAAGCATAAATTCAGAAAGTTCACGCAAGGCACTAACCTCGCCCGGGTTTCGAATAGATTCGATAACATAATCCTTGCCAGGCACGACCTGTTTCATAACGCGCCGAGCGAGCACATCCGCCCCTTCATTTTTACGCAATTCATCTCCTAAATCCTGAAGGTTGGTACGCGTCAATTCAATTCCTCGCAATCGCGCCTCATCACGTAACGCCTCAACGAGCGAAAGACGTTCGAACCCTAACTCAACAAGCAACTTCCCCACTTCATCTTTACCGGCACAAATAGGCCCCGTTACCCCAATAATCATCAGTTTCCCAGAAGAATCAAGTATATAGGCTTTGTTGCAACAAACCAAGTTTTAAATACGCCCCCACGCTCGTTGTTCCGAGCCTATAGCTCAGCCCGGTTTAGAGCACCGCTCTTATAAGACATACGCTCATGAGAGCGTAATTTTCATGCTGAAAAGCTAAGAAAGGCGGGGGTCCCAGGTTCAAATCCTGGTAGGCTCATACACAATGATATCCGTACACCTAAGAGCCCTCGAGATCGATGTTGAAGTAGCTGATGATAGAGTATATCATGATGATGGCTATGTTGATTCTATTTATGACTATTTAGAGAAGTTACACTCAAAGTATGATTCCAGAGAAGAGTTCCTAGCATCAGGAAAGGATTACAGAAGATGTTTAGGAGTTTGCCAGTCCTTTAAAAGAGAACAAGACGGCAAGAAACATATTCACGTTGCTTACCTAACAAGTGGACGCGAGGTAGACGACATCTTTATCAGAGCGCATGAAGAGACACACGCGCTTAAACGAATGGGTAAATCATCAGCCCTCAATCCTTTCTTAAAAAGAGAAGGATTGTCCACAAAAATAATAAAAGACTCCAATGAAGAAGTTGTAGCTTCTATAGGAGGTCTTCTTGCGTGTAAATCAAGGAGTCTCGAATGTGATTCTATTGAAGAAGGTATAAAGAAAAACGACCATTATAAAAGAGCAGTAGAACTAACAACTACTTCACGCAGAGAATGAGTGCATACTCGCTGTCTTTGTCTTTAAAGAATCTCACATCAGAAAAATACATCTTACAGAATTTCTCGAGTTCCGCTGCATAATATTTATACTGTACTGCTACAACTATTTCATCTCCAGCTTTGAACTTAATTCGCTTTCCCTGTGAAACAAATATTTTATCCTGCTTCACCTTGTAAAAGAACTCAAGACGTCCGTGTGCAAACCGAGCATCATAAGAGACCTCATCAGGAGTAAATCCAAGTCCAGACATAAGATGAACAAACCATTCATTAAACAAAGGATGTTTGTATTTTTCTATACCCACAAATCGTTTACCTGTACGAATACCATTCCCTATAACAAGCACATCTCCTCGTTTCATAGTTCGACTAAGGGTGAAAAGAAAATCAGTAACTTCAAAACTTGCCAAGGTTCCCCCTAAAAGAAGAAAAATACTTCGTTCGTTTTCGCACGAATCTTCTTCATAAGATGTTCAGGATTAGAGAAGTCCTCAATAAATGATCCTCCCAAAGAAAAGTTTTTACATCGTAATGAGTGCAATCGAGTTCGAGCCAAGTGCGTAAGGGGCATGCTAATGTCAATACTATAATATTTTGCCTTCAGCGTCCGAGGAAGAGAAGCAACAAACGTCTCTGCTTTAACACCATCTCCACATCCCAAGTCAACAAGGTTAAACGAGTCATAAGAACCTCCGAAAAAAGAAGGAATATGCGCACGTATAAGTGCAAGTTCACGATCAATATTATTCGCCTTATATCGAGGAAGTCGCTCTAAGTTAAGAAACCCCTGAGCAAGCTGAGGAGTGCTATACAACAGTTTATGGGCTGCAATATTCCATACGCGCTTCCCTCGTTCTTTGGAATAACCGTTCTTTACCAGCTCTTTAAGCACAATTTGTTCGAACATACAGGGGAGAGGCGAATATGCTATTTATACATTTGGAAAGATGCTTATTTTTGACACAACGCGAGAGCATAGGAGCCGTCACTACTCACAAAAGTACGGGTTGTCCCAAAGTACATGTTAAGATAATTGACAAATTCGTTTTTTTTGTAGTGGTAAGAAACACCAACGACAATTTGGTCACCCTTATAGAACTGAACTCGTTTTTCCTGGAAGGAGACCGTAGTGTCATCAACAAGCGTAAAATAAAATTCAATTCTAGAATTACGAAATCGAATATCAAAAGAAACGTCTTCTTTGGAAAGACCTAATTGCAACGGAATGTATCTAAAAAAGCGTTCAAATCCCGGATTTTCCTTACATGCCTTGACTATATCTTCTTCAACATTTTCATTGTTCAATCCATTACCTATCAAAAGAAAATCTCCTTCCTGCATACTTGAGCTAAGCTCGTAGAGTAATTCGTGAATCTCAAAATTACCCAATGTATTACCCAATAAGAGAAATAGATTATTCTTGAAGTTTTTCTTATCGAATAAGCGAGAGATATTCTGAAGATTCTCAAAGTCAGAAATATTCCACCCTACATCAACAATCTCAGCATTCTCCAAATGACGAACATTGTTAATTGCAGTCTTAACCATATAACTGCTGATATCAACAGGATAGTATCGAACTTTCTTACGATCACGCATCTTATCAATAAGAAAAGCCGCTTTTTTCCCATCTCCGCATCCCAAGTCAATAATATTTAGAGAGTCAGAGCGTATGGCTCCTAAAACATCCTTGTAGTAGAGTTCAGTAAGCTGAAGTTCCTTAGGACGTATATCCTTTTGATAATCGGGAGAAGAAACAATGTCCAAATATGCCTTTGCTTGTTCAGGAGTGAGATACCAAAGCTTAGAATCGGCTATATTCCAAATACGAGTCTTTCCTTCAAGAGAGTAACCTCTCCTGAGCAATTCCCGGAGTATGAGCGAGTTTATTTTCATAGCATCACCTGAGAGTTCGAAACTCCAGAAAAGAGTAAAATCGAGTGCATAATCCTGAAGCGCTAACCTCTTTTTAAGGCTTCCGTTTTGCTTTTGTTCTAGGCGAATAGTAACGTTTAATACACATCTTTTTCTTTTGCCCTTACGCCTTTGTAGTCTAGTGGCCAAGGACGTAGCCCTTTCGCGTCGTAAACCC
>CAZVXB010000034.1:0-5536 GCA_964630965.1 Candidatus Woesearchaeota archaeon
TCCAATAATCTTGTGCCTTTTTTCAAGACTCTTAAAAATTGCTCCAAATCGCGAGGACTTTTTCCGTCAAGTCCTGCTTTTTTTGCATATTCTTCCAGTTCTTCTCCACTTACGGAGTCATAAATGCCTGTCATTTACTAATTTTCCCCCCACATCCACATATAAATCTTTCTTCAAACTCCTAAACAAGTAGATGTTCTTTATGGATGAATAATGATCGTGCAAACCAGTACATCGCATACAATTCTAACGCAAAAGGGAAATAGCCAAGGTATCCTAAAATAGGCATCTCGAATATTTTGAAGAATCCAACAAAAGGTATGGTATAGGTCCATTTATGCACCGCCCAATAATTCCAGAATTCCCAGAGAAATCCGAGTGTTATACCTGATAAGAGCAACGAGAGAGGTACGGCAAGATTTCTGTCTCTTAAATGTCCGATAATACTGGGTTGTTTGTGAAGATAATTTATAGGATCAAGGATGAAGAAAAATCCAAGCCAAATGAGGGGAAAGGCAAACGTGGGGAAAAGAAACGGCAACACAAAACACAGCACCCCGAGACCTATCGAACCATGCAAGGCGTTTTTGTTAAGCTTGTACGTTTTATGAAGTTTCTTTTTATCAAAAAGATGAATTGCCCTAAAAAGTTCTGCAGTCTCAAAGAGTGCAGGGAGCACGGTTGCAAACGCAAGCGTCTTGAATAAAAATCGATACCCTCCCAAGGCTTCTCCCCCGTGATAACTCCAATTGCCCACAAACCCGTTAATGAATTCAAACGTCCACCAAAAGAAAGCCGAGAGCGCAAGCATTCCAAGGAACTGATTGAAGTGATTACTGAGTATGGATTCTTTTCTGAGTTTATACACCAGAGCGTCGATGAGCATAATATATCCAAACCAGATAATGGGGAAGTACCAATCGGCAAAAGGCTGTATCTTCAAGAAGAAATTAATCTCTACAAGAACAATAAGGACAAGCCCCAATACCCCATACCTTCTAAACACAATAAGAATTGTTAAGGCGTTTATATAAATCTTAAGCCGACGTTTTATTTAGATAAATGCAAATATCCACTTAACCATCATCAGGGCAAGAATACCGATGAAGAACCAGCTTGCAATACTAAACGCACGTTTGCCCCAGAGTTCTTTTCCCGTAAGGCCCCAGATAGTGAGATAGAAGAACCGTCCACCATCCAACATCCCCAACGGAAGCATGTTGAACAAGGCTACGAGCAAGTTAATCATGAATACCCACCACAATAAGTAGTACAAGAACCACGCAAAGTCTCCGCCCCAAGTTGGTTGATAGTAGACAAACGGATCTTTAATCTTGTAGATGGCGCTTGAGATAATCCCTTTGAGGCCTTTTTGTCTCAAGTCGGTTACTCCAACGCCTAAGTACGGCTTTCCATCTCGCTCATCTAACGTAATCTGATACTCTTTTGTCTCTCCCTCAAGAAGGGTTGTGACAGTTATCGTTTGACCAATCTCTTTTGATTGAATAGCTTGTCTAAGTTCAGAGAGCGTTCGTGTAGGTTGCCCATCAAGACGCACAATGGTTCCCGCAAGCCGAGCGTTAATTGCCGGAGCATCATCATAGGCTGCAAGTGCAGGAATGCCTGTTGAGACTGCTGCTTTGAGCGAGGATCCCGAGACAAAGAATTGTTCCCCTTGTGCCGTAACGGTCTGAAGGCTATCATTGAGTGTAGGGACAAACGCAGAAAGATTGGCTACAGGAACGCCCCCAATGGCACTAATCGCCGATACATTCACCACGGCAGTTGTGTAGGTATTGAAATTGACTCCTGCAGGCGCAAAGCTCATCGCAAAAAATCCCCAGAGGAGGAGTCCAAAGAGAATAGTCATAAGCACATTTGCAAATACTCCGGCGGCAAGAATAGCTAATTGAGGGAACTTCTTTATTTTCTTCATATCTCTATCATCTTGCTCAACGAATGCTCCAAAGAAGGGACCAAAGAAAGCAAAACCCGTCGATTTGATGCGTACTTTGTTTAGTCGAGCAAAAATACCATGAGAGAATTCATGTGTTATAGCAACGATCGCTATGGCAACAAGGAAATACGTGAAGTAAAAGGGTGGAAAGATACTTTCTATTTTGAATATTTGAGGGAAATACGGGAAAAGAGGTAAGAGCGGAGGTATTTTGAGGGCCTTAGCAAGGAACGGAGAGGTAACATAATCGTACACGGTCGTAACTAAGAGCCAGCTCATAGCAATCAAGAGCACGTAACCTAATGCAACAATAACATATTGTAATGGTCGCAAAATACGATGATACTTACGGGCCCAGCTGTCCATAAGCACAAGACCTAATTTAGTATGGTACAGGAATATCCACCCTTGGCGTTTAAGATTATGTCTCCTCGTGTAGAGAAACCAGGTTGCAAACAAAGCAAATACAATTAGGAATATGACGTCGTATGTAATAAAATTATTCATGAATACCTACTTTTTCTTAGATCGCACAGGTCTAAAGACGCGTCCACTGCATCGGCGGCAGACCGCAAGCTTCTGAACTACGCGAATAGGATCGGTGCGCAATTTCTGGCTACATCGCTTACACACGAATATGTTCTTGAATAATCTCTTGTGGGCTGCAATAATTTTGGTTGCCATTTACATAACCCTCATTATTTTTTTCTTGCCTTCAATATCCCAATATTCAACTTGCTTCTCAGCAACAATTTCTTCTTTGAGTTCTTCCATGAAGGGGATATCAATCGTTTCAAAGTTTTCAAGGTCCATTACAGAAGCACTCGAATCGCTCACACTTAAAACTTGTGCTTTGCGTTTGGTAACCATGGGGACTTCAAATCGCTCGTGTCCAGGTACAGCAACAACTTTTTTCTTTCCGGTGAATATTTCAATGGCTTCAATACGACACTTGCTTGCACCATGCTTACCTGTCTTGCTAATATCGTTTGAACGAACTGTGCATGCTTCACCATCGACGAGAATAGTTACTCCAGTGCGGGCTTCAGTTGCGTTAATGACTTTGAAGGACATGTCGCAAGGTGACAAGAAACGTTTATAAAGGTTACTGAAAAAGATTTTTGTGATAACCAATTTCACACCAAGAAGCGTTTTTCTCATAAAGCCAGATATTGATTTGTCAGGTGATGAGCTGAGAGCAAGAATAAATGGGGCAATAGGCAAGTTTTCATACAAAGAAGATTTTAGATCGATGTCTTCTATCGGACAAACAATTCACTATTTAACAAATCCTTCTTTTGGCAGTGTTCGTATAGATGCAGAAATCTATAATTCTCCTCAAAAAATTACACTCTGCTTCCAAGATGGGTCGAAAGACGTTGAAACAAGAGGAATCATTCTTGGATATGGCATTGACGGAGCAAATTGGACTGAAGGTGAAACTAATATTCGGAAATGTATGGCTAATGATCTTGCTGATTTACTCATCAAATCGATTTCGTAAAGGTTAAATAGGGATACGATAAAAACATACTATGAAAACCGTCGTAAAGGGAGACTTCATCGAACTGAAATATACAGGTTATACCAACGGTGAAGTGTTTGATTCTAATAAAGAAGAAGATCTCAAGAAAGTCAACCCCAAAGCCAAGGCAGAGAAAACTTTCGTTATCGTAGGGCAAGGTATGCTTGTAAAAGGTCTCGACCATGCTCTCGAAGGAAAGGAAATCGGAAAAGAATATACCCTCGAATTAAAGGCAAAAGATGCGTTCGGCCCCCGACAAGCTTCCCTCATTCGTCCACTACCTCTCAAAATGTTTACAGAAAAGCAGGTTCAACCCCGGGCAGGGATGAGTTTGGTGCTCGATTCTAATATAGTTCAAATCCGAGCCGTATCCGGTGCTCGTGTCATTGCAGATTTTAACAACCCTCTTGCAGGCAAAGATTTGAAGTATATATTCACCATTGTAGAAAAAATAGATGACGTGAGCCAAAAAACAAAAATCTTCTTTGAGCGATTCTTGCGTGGAGTTCCCGAATTTGAAGTCAAGGACAAGGTTGTGGTAAAAGGTCCTGAACCACTAAAGCAGATTGTTGACATTTTTGCAGACAAATTCAAGTCATTAGTTGGACGCGAGCTCGATTTTATGATTGCTGAACTGCCTACCAAGAAAGAGGCCACAAGCACGGAAGCAACACAACAATCCTTATAAACGATTTAACCATAAATCTCTCATGGCGTTAAGTATTGAAAAAAGAGGAGTAACAACCGCTCATCCCCTTGACAAAGAACTCGAAGTACTTATACAAAATCAAGTTTCCCGAATAAAAGTTGTAGGGTGTGGTGGCGGAGGAGGAAATTCTGTTTCACGTATGAAGGAAATCGGAATTAAAGGATGTGAAGTTGTCGCATTAAATACCGACGCCCAAGACTTACTCTATGCAAACGCAGATCATAAAATTCTTATCGGTCGTGAATTAACCCACGGTCTAGGGGCAGGAAGTAATCCTAAGATTGGTGAGGAAGCTGCTCGAGAGTCAGAGCAGGAAATTAAGAAGCGCCTCGGAAATAGCGATTTAGTATTTATCACCTGTGGTCTTGGAGGAGGAACAGGAACCGGAGCTGCCCCTGTTGTTGCGGATATTGCTAAGAAACAAGGAGCACTTACTATTGGTATAGTCACTCTTCCGTTCACGGTCGAGGGTCAGAAGCGTATTGAGAACGCTCAATATGGTCTTGAACGCATGGCTGCCATTACAGATACACTCATTGTCGTTCCTAATGATAAATTACTTGAGCTCGCCCCCGAGTTGCCTCTACATACAGCATTCAAAGTTGCCGATGAAATTCTTACCAACTCGGTTAAAGGCATTGCAGAACTCATCACAACCTCTGGCTTAGTCAATCTTGACTTTGCCGACGTCAAAGCAGTCATGTCAAACGGAGGCGTTTCACTTATAGGGATTGGAGAATCCGGTGCCTCTACGGGCAGAGCCGAAGAAGCAGTTGAACGGGCAATCAATAACCCTCTTCTCGACGTCAATATTAAAGAAGCAAAGGGAGCGCTTATCAATATTATCGGAGGACCAGATTTAACGCTTGAAGAATATAAGACGGTCATGGAAATAATTGGAAATCGTATAGCTCCCGATGCAAAGATTATCTCTGGAGCACAAATTGCAGCAGACATGGAGAAATCGATTAAGGTCTTGCTCATAGTTACGGGTGTTAAGAGCGCTCAGATACTCGGTTCAGGTGGAGATGATACGACCAAGAATGCAGAAGCAGAATTACACGACGAGCTTGGAATTGATTATGTTGACGACGAGTAGATTTAAAAACCGCCCGATTCTCTGATAACTATGAAAGAAAAAATAAAGTCTTTTCTTATCCAATGCGTGCGTGTCTGGCGTGTCCTTCGTAAACCTTCATCATTAGAATACAAAACAGTAGCTAAAGTTTCAGCGTTGGGTATCCTCGCGCTTGGTCTTCTCGGTTTCCTCATTTCTTTGATAATTAAAGAGTTTGCATAAAAACATTTATAAAGCTGCCAAAAACTATCTCATTACTACTTCTTG
>CAZVXB010000035.1:0-5398 GCA_964630965.1 Candidatus Woesearchaeota archaeon
TCTTTACAATCCCGCTATAAGTAACCCCTTTGTTAAAATCATAACCCTTCACAGGTGTACCCTTAGCTTCCTTGCTTGCTCGCAAAAGGTTCTTCTTGGCCGTTTTCTCATTACTCATGCTAAAATCACCGCCAATGCGTTTTTAAGCCTATGGTTTGACACCGAGCCGACGCTTGAATTCTCCAAAGTCTTTCTTCAGAAAATGCCCTCCTGCAGCAGGCACATGCCCTCCAGCATCTCCCTCTTCAAGCCCTTCTACAAGGTTCTTAAGAAATGCAGCCATATCTTGTTGTTTATCCTGTCGTCGAGCGCTCACATGATAAATCGGTGCGTGCGCATCGGGCCGAAGAGTGATAATTATATGAGATATATCTCGTCCACTTAGAATACTGCTGACCATAGAACTGCATTGAAAGCGAGGATCACATTCGAACAAATACCCTCCTGGAAACGCCTGCTTCTCACTCTCAAACAACCCTAAAAGTCGCTCAATTTCTCGTTTCACATCGTCTGCATGCCGAGCAAGGTCCCCTATATCTCCATACGTTGTTCCCAGGGAATTAAGTACGTGATTCAGACCCCTCGCACGATCCTTAAAGTAAATAATGGCTAACGAGAGCGTTTCCTGCAAGTCCCAGAGCGGCCCCGAGGTACGAACATACGTTCCCACCTGCTCAAAGGTATCTGCATGTTTAGCATAGACGCTCGCAAGCCACTCGCTAGGCTTAACGTGACAATAATCAGAAATACACGAACACGCAACAAGCCATTCAAGTTCATGTAATCCTTTAAGTTTAGAAAAGAGAGAATAACACATATACCCTGCGCAATACCCGTTCTCAACCTTGAGGAAGGTCGTACGTGAAGAATTCCAATCCCGTTGAGCAAGATGATGGTCAAGAATGAGTACGTGGGCAAACTCTTCTAACTTCTTCAAAAAAAGTTCATTACCAATATACAAATCAGTGAAAATAACTCGAGTTATACGTTGTTCTCGTAACTCATCAACGAGTGGTTGAGCAAGCTCTTCATAGTTGACGAATGAAACAAGAAGAGGGTTCACCATCATCTGAACGACTTTGGCCGCAACAACCCCATCCAAGTCCGTATGACTAATCAGTGCGACTCGGTCTTCTTCATTGATAGACCGAATGAAACTAACAAATCTATCCTCACTACCAAAATCAAACTTCATGTCTTCTCCAAGAGCTCCGCGTGAATACCCTTATCCCTACAGAGTTCAACAAAACGCCGAGCATCTTCTATAGTACCTACCACGCCCGCGCCATAGTGCATAGGCAGAGCCACGTCGGGCTTCAAAATGAAGGCCGCTTCAGACGCTTCTTCGGGAGTCATCACATACGTTCCAGAAACAGGTAAGAGCGCGATAAAGGTGTTCCCCCGTTTACCATGACCTGTTAATTTATGCATTTCAGGAATAAGATCAGTATCTCCCGAATGATACACGATAGTAGATCCCACTTTTATCACATACCCTACAAATCGCTCTTGTTTAGAATGAAACACAATCTTCTTTTCAGGATCCCTAAACTTGGTTGTATTGTACGCAGGAACAGCCTCAATCTTAATCGTTCCCAACTCAAGCACATCTCCAGGCTCAATCGGCTGTAGCCTCACTCCTTCAAGCTTCACAATAGCACTCTGAATCCCTGCAGGACCCACTACCGTTGTAGCCGGACCCACAAACTTACGAATATCTTCAATGCTACAATGGTCAAAATGGTCATGCGTTATAAGTACAAGATCAACAGGCTTATGCGCCCCCGTGACATGAAAGGGATCAATAACAATAGAAGTCTCTTCCGAGCTAAGTAAAAACCCATCGTGTCCTAAAAACCGAAGATCAAGTGTCCCAATACGCATCAAAGGAAAGACAGAAGTTAGTTTTTAAGATTACCGTTGGTCTGCTCGAACATCCGAGCCACACTTAAAAGCGAGCTTTCCTGCCCATGCGCACATACAATCTGCAATCCAATTGGCTTCCCTTCAATCATCCCATTGGGAACAGAAACCGCACACATTCCTCCCAAGTTTACCGGGCAGGTAAGCAAATCAACTGCAGAAAGATCCTCAAAACTCATAGAAGCCCCTAATTTAAACGGAAGCACTGCAGAGGTAGGCATAATCAAACAATCAAAGTCTTGCAAAGCACGATCGAACTCCTCTCGAATAAGCTCTTTCACCTGTAAAGCTTTGAAATAATAACGTCCCGCCGATTCAGCTTTAACAATCTCGCTCCCCCCATAGATACGACGCAAGACTTCACGTCCAGCTACATCCTCAATGCGCTTCCCGTATCGACGTCCGTCGAAACGCCGTGTAGCCGAAAAGAACTCAGTCCATACAATAGGGAAGTACACCTCAAGCCCTAACGAGAGATGAGCAAGCGAGAGAGGAGAATATCCCCATTTCTCCGCCCGACACAGGGCTTCAGTAGAACGTTCTATGTGCGATTGAATGGTAGAAGAAACGCCCTGAACGCGAACAATACCTACTTTAATCTGACCTGGAGCGCGTAACACAAGAGGAGCCGAATCAACAGACCGACAATCCCGCTCATCTTTTCCTTTAATGACATCAAGTAAGAGTGTCGCATCCTCAACCGTGCGCGCAAGGGGGGCTATCTGATCAAGACTCATAGAAAGATCAACAAGCCCATAACGACTAACAAGCCCATAACTAGGTTTGACCCCAACAATATTACAAAACGACGCAGGCACACGTGTCGACCCTCCTGTTTCACTTCCTAAGGCCATATCACAAAAGCCAGCAGCCACTGCAGCTGCACTTCCCGAGCTACTTCCGCCCGCAACATGTCCAGGCACAACAGGGTTAAGCGTGGGGCCGAACGCGCTCGTTTCTCCCGACCATCCCGCTGCAAACTCATCCATGTTGGTCATTCCGATAATCAGTCCATCTTCACGCTTGATATGTTCAATAACGGTCGCGTCATACGGAGCTCTATATCCTTCAAGCACTTTAGAAGCGCACGTGCACGTTAACCCCTTGACATTGATGTTGCTTTTAACCGCTATAATCTTCCCGTACAAACGCCCTTTCTTTTTTTTCGAATCAAGCGCACGAGCCTCTTCTAAGGCATGAGGATTAACTTCAAGAAACGCATTAATCTCCCCATCACGCGCCTTAATGGCTTCAAGACATTCCTTAACCCGTGCTTCGACCGAGAATCCCTTCATATAACCACATCAAGGAAATAGGTTAAATACCTTACGAAGCTCAAAGAACTATGAAGACGCGATGTCCCTGGGTCAATGACAACCCTCTTATGATTCACTATCACGACACCGAATGGGGTGTGCCCAAGCATGACGACCGAATCTTGTTTGAGTATCTCGTGCTCGATGCTTTCCAAGCAGGCTTAAGCTGGAACACGGTTATCAACAAACGAAAAAACTTTGAAAAGGCATTTGACAACTTTGATTACACAAAAGTCGCCCGTTACACTGAAAAAGACAAGGCAAGACTCATGAACGACGCAGGCATCATACGAAATAAACAAAAGATAGAGGCTTCAATAGTCAATGCCCAACAATTCCTCAAGATACAAAAAGAATACGGCTCATTTAACACGTATATCTGGCAATTTGTCAACAACAAACCCATAATAAACAAAATCAAGACGTTAAAAGACTATCAAGCTAAAAGCAAAGAGTCAGACACCATGAGTCTCGACTTGAAAAAAAGAGGATTCAAGTTCGTGGGTTCAACCATCTGCTATGCCTTCATGCAAGCCGCAGGGTTAGTAAACGATCATACGCAAGATTGCTTTAGACATAAAAAAGTCGCGCTATGATTCCTCTGCTTAGAGGCAGAAGTTTTCTTGCGACTTTTGATGCTCAAGGAACTACCTTGCCCTGAAGGGCACAGTTTTCTGTCACGTTCCTTGACATAGAGAAATTACCACTCAATCTTTGTAACTTCTTTTTTCTCGTACATAACACCCTTAACAAGCTCATAGAATTCCATAGTCTCTTCGATTTGGTCAGCAAAATAACGCAACTGAAAATCTCCTTCATCATCTTTTGCCTTAGGGTCAAATAATTCTATAGCCATTTCCTTCGTTCGACCATGATCAATAAGCACATAATGACTATCGACTTCATACTTCTTACCGTCGACAGTAATGAAATCCCCTTTCTTTATTTTCTCAATAGGTTTTGATTTTTTAAAATGCATAATTACCAGACCGCCTTTTCAGCTACAATGCAATCCTTCGTTGCATTCGGTGCATTACCAAACATGCTCTCACGAAAACCTTCTTCACATACCTGTCCCTTTCCTTCTATACGCAAAGCCCCAGATGAACGAACTGAAACAGGTGTCCGCGTAACACGTTCAAGTGTCATTCCAAATCGTTCCAAGAGCTGACGTGCATTAGCCCGAATAACATCTTTCTCTTTTTCAGATAACATAGAAAATAAATAAAATCTCACTTTATAAATGTGACTTTGACCTTACCAAATTAAGGAGTTAATCTATCTCTATCACGTGGGAAGAGTGTAGCTTCTCGAATATTGTCCAGTCCACACAAAAGCAAGGTCATTCTTTCAAGACCAATACTCCATCCTGAGTGAGGAGGGGCTCCATAACGGAAGCTATCAATATAGTCTTTGAAATGCTCCGGCTTGAGACCTTTCTTCTTAATACGACCAATGAGCAATTCAGGCAAGTGGATACGTTGTCCTCCTGAAGAAATCTCAAGACCTTTGTAAATAGCGTCAAATCCTTCAGTATACTCGCAGTTTACCGTACCATCATGAGGCATTACGTAGAAAGGTCGGCACGCACTAGGCCAGGTATGTACAAACACGATAGTGTCAGGAAAGAGTTCGCCAAGCTTCTTCTCAGCTTCAGGAGTAAAATCATCTCCCTTTGAAAGCTCAACTCCATTCTCGCCTAAGAGATCAATAGCTTCATCATACGTCATATACTTTGCCTTCGGAACCTTCAAAGTCACACCAAGTAACTCAAGTTCTTTTTTGTTATGCTCTAGCACCTCACCAATCATGTGCTTGACAACGGCCTCTTGATAGTGCATAACGGCCATGGTGTTGGTAAATCCTACCTCAATATCCATCTGTCTAATCTCGTTAATGTGCCGAACGGTGTTGTGTTTCTCTGCTCTCCACACAGGCGTAATCATAAATGTTTTTCCAACCGAACAGGCAAGCATCTGTTTATACAATTGAGGGCTTTGAGCAAGAGCCGCTTTTTTCTCGAAGTATTTTACTTCAAAGTAATCAGCCCCTCCTTCAGACGACCCTCCGATAACACAAGGAGGTTGCATTTCCATAAATCCTTTAGAAACAAAGAATGAACGGAACGCATGAGCAAGCGTACTTTGAATAGAGAAAAT
>CAZVXB010000036.1:0-5314 GCA_964630965.1 Candidatus Woesearchaeota archaeon
CTGACCTCGTTCCGGTGTACGGTCTTGAGAAAGGGAGTCCCGCTCGAGCAGGGCTCGATAACCTTCGGGCGTACGTGGGATATTACAAACAAGGAGTGCTTGCCTTGGGGGTACTCATACTCATACTTATGGGAGGATTGTATCTTCTTACCGCACGGAAGCTCGGTGCGAGCATGCGCTGGGCAAGTATTCCTTTCGTTATGGCCGGAACACTCGTCTTGGTAGGAGTAGGGTATGGGGTGCGCGCACTTCATCGATTTATTGAAAACGATAGCAACCTTGACAGAATAGCCCCGCTCGCCCGTACGTTGCTTGATGCGGGAGTACACCCCCTCTACCTCTATTCGGGAGGAGCGCTTGTTCTGGGGCTTGCAGTTCTCATAGGATCGTTCTTTATTCCTACACCCAAGACGAACGCAGGGAACTAAGGCCTGAGCGCGTGGTTCGGACGTATAGTTATTGATTATTAAGAACAGAGGTATCGTTTTGTGCGTCGGGTTGAACGGCATCTTGGGGGGCGTTGGGCTTGAGCATGTCGGCTAGTTTTGAAGTGACTTCTTCCCCGACTTTAAGACTAAGGACTTTTGAAACCCCTTCATGCATGCTTACTCCATAGAGGATAGTGGCGTCCATGATAAGGGCATCATTGTGTGTGATAGTGATATACTGTCCTGAACGCATGTATTGCTTGAGAAGAGCCGAGAGACGCTCAGAGTTACGCTTGTCCAGTGCAGCGTCAATCTCGTCAAAGATATAGAAGTGATAGGGTTTGTACTCTTGGATAGCGAAGAGGAGCGAGAGGGCTACAAGGGTCTGCTCTCCACCTGATAGGGACGTGACATCAAAGTGCTTGCCCTTACCCATACGAATAACGATGCTTACTCCTCCCGAGAAGACATCTTCAGGGTTCTCGATTTCAAGATAGGCTTGCCCTTTGGTTGAAAGCTTGGAGAAATTGGTCCCGAAGAGCTCATTCATCTGATTAAAGGTCTTCATGAACGTGCGCTTCTTCTTGGCGTCAATTTCAGCAATTATTTTCATTATTTCTTCTTTCTCCTTGAGTAACGTATCAACTTTTTCTTGGACGCGGTCGTATTCTTGTTTCATTTGGTCATATATCTCAAGAGCACGAAGGTTGATTGAACCTATGCTTTGAAGAGTTGCTTGTGCTTTTTGATGCCGTTCTTCGAGCGCAGCCATGGACGCTTTGATAAGTTCAATATCTCCATACTCAGCAAGGTCCATCTGGGCTGCCTCGCGTTCAGCATTAAGCTTTGCGCTTCCTATCTTAAGATAATTAATCTGATCCTCTATCTGGCGAGCTTGGCTGTTAAGCTCGTTTGCCTCAAAACTCTGTTTCTGTATTTTATCCTGAAGCGTATCTCGCTCTTCAAAGAGTTTCTTGAATCGTGCTGCAAGAGCCTCTTCTTCTTTGGTTTTTGCTTCGAGCTGACTTGACTTTATAGCAATTGAAGAAGCGAATGAATCTATATCACTCGCGACTTGATGAATTTCATTCTTATCGAACTTAAGCTTTTCACGTAGTTTCTCTACTTCTCGTTCTTTGAACATTAATGTTTGGTCGAGGTTCTCCTCTGTACGTGAAGAAACCTCCTCTATTTCGTGGAGTTTGGACATGTAGTTTTCTTCTATTCGTGACGTGTCAAGGTTCTTTTGCTGAAGCGCATCACGTTTGTCTACAAGCTGTTTAAGCTCGTGGGCGAGGTTCTTTTCTTGCTCAACGAGTCGCTTAAGATACTCTTGCTTTTCCTTGAGAATGTGATGGCGAGAAAGCTCTTTTTCATGATCGCTCATTTTTCTTTCGTGTTCGCGCACTTCGCTTGTTAACTTATCGCGTTCAGCGCGGGCATTCTTTATAGATAGTGATTCGGTTTCGAGAAGCGCACGTGAAGCGCGAATGAGCTCGTTTGCTTCGTTATTAACGTGTGCAACATGATCCTCAGTGATGGTGCTCTGACAGAGCGGACACTTATCTATGGTTTCAACTTGAGATTTTATCTTCTCAGCATTGCGTATTTCAGTTTCTGCAGCAGAAAGTGCCTTTGAAGACTCTATCTCACGTGACGTAAGTTCATTCATTCGCTTCTTCCGTTCTTCGAGTCCTTGAATAAGATCAGCAAGGGCTTTTTTGCAAGCAGAAGCGTCAGAATACGCAAGATTGCCGGCGTATTCTTCTAACTGTCGTACTAAGGCATCTGACTCTCCCGTAATACGCGCCTTATGCGATTCTTTTTCCCGTATACGATCTCTTAGAGAATTAAGTTCTGTTTTGAGAGAATAAATCTGTTTCCGTTCTTCTTCTATTTTTGCAAGTTCTTTTTTCTTGAGGTTGATTTCTTCTTGTTTTTTCGCAACGAGAGGAGATTCAAGTTTAAGCTCGCGTATCTCTGCCTCGTAGGTTGGAATAACTTTGCTTATTTCATCAATACGACGTTCTATTTCTTCTCGACGGTTTTCAAAGTTTTCCTGTCTGACACGAAGACCCTCAAGTTCTGCTTTAAGGTTGGTGATATGTGTCTGTAACGACTCGCGTTCGACGCCTGCCGCTGTTTGAATATGTTTGTTAATCTGTATTATGCGTTCATTGATAGTATCTACTTCTTTTTGAATTGTCTGAGCTTTTTCTCGTAGTTCTTCTCGTTGGGCGTTTTTCTCGTCCATCGATTTTCTTATCGAAGAGAGCTCGTGTTCTTTTTCTTCCATACGCTTACTCAACATAGAAGCCTTGCAACGCCTGACCGTTTGCTCGAGTTCTTTAAATCGTAGGGCTTGCTGACGTTCATTCTCAAGATTACGGAGATAGGCTGTACGTTCGCGAAGGACTGAATTAATTTCTTTGAGCTTTTCATCGGTCTTTTCAAGCTCATGTAATGAACGCTCTTTTCTCGTTTCGTAAATAGAAATACCTGCAACTTCCTCTACAACCTTTCGGCGCTCTTCGGGGTGCATACGGACGACTGCCTGAATCTGCCCTTGGAGAACGAGATTGAATCCGTGTGGGTCGATACCTGCCTGAGCAAGAGCTTCAATGATGTCTGCTCTTGTTTTAGTTTCACCATTTATCTTATACACGCTCAGCCCGTTGTGTCTGACAGTTCTCATCAGACTTATTTCGTCTTTGTCCATGCCAAACGCACGATCGCTGTTGTCGAATACCATTTCAACCATTGCCTCACGAGCAGGCTTGACATATTTTGAACCCATGAATAGGAGATTTTTTGCTTTGGCTGCGCGAATAGATTTGGTAGATAAACGACCGAGAACGAAACATAACGCATCCGAGATATTAGACTTACCAGAACCGTTGGGTCCGATGATGACATTAATTCCTTTGTCAAACGCAATTTCCGTTTTATTAGCGAAAGATTTGAAACCGTGCATCACCAACTTCTTAATATGAGCCATATCCCTTTAACGAGGATAAGCTTTATTTAAAGGTTATTTAACTCGTCACTATAGGTTAGAAATCAGTTAGCTTCTTTTGTTTTTTCTTTTCTACTCGGTCTTCAGGGAAAAGTTCCTGCCAGGTAGCCCAACTCTTGCGCACAATGCCTGTTTCGCGGATGCGTGAGCCGTGCTCTTGCAGAAATGCCTTAGTTATAGGGTCGGCAGGATAGCCTGAACCGATGTTTCCATACATTTCTTTTAGCTTCTGAACCTCTTCTTCACGTTCGACTTTGGCAAGAATAGAAGCTGCCGATACTGAAGGGTGATTAGCATCTGCTTTATGCTCACAGAGGACGGTAAGATTTTGAGGGTGTTTAATGAACGAGATAAGTTTCTCACGCCAGACCTTAATATTAATGGAAGGGCAATCCACAATAACTGTAATGTCTTTCTTGGGGTCGTTAAGCGTGTTTATGACTTCCGCCATTTTGCGAGCTTCAAGTGTGTTAAGATTCTCGCCCCCTAACACGGCTTCATCAATTTCGGTAGGAGTTGCGTGAATACACACTGAAGAGAGAACTTCTTTTCTAATTACACTCGCTAGACGAACTCGTTCAGGATGAGAGAGGAGTTTTGAGTCTTTTGCTCCGAGCTTCTTGAGCTCTGATTCGTTCTCGTGTTCTATGAGCACTCCTGCAAGAATCATGGGTCCCAAAAGCGGGCCTCGTCCTGCATCATCTATTCCTATGATTAACATGTCTTTTCTAGAAAGACAATTTTTATAAACGCTTTGTAAATGAACCTTTGATGGTCTCGAATGGAACACATGCTGTTTTGGATAGCCCTCACTCACATATGGGGCTTGAAGGTCTCATCATAAAGGAACAAGTACCGAAGAAGGAGAAGCCTGTTCCTGCCATTAATTATGATTTCGGAGAGGATAATGGGGATCTTATAGGTCGAACGATTGGAACCGGAAAAGTTACCCTTAATCGTGAAGGATGTCTTATTCTCGGTCCAGGATCGGTGTACCGTTTCTCAAATAATCCTCGTGTTGTACGTAGCCCTCTCCATAGAGAATTCTACCATAGAGAACATCCTACAAACCTTCTCAAGATGATAGGGCAGGCTCTTGTCACTCGAGCAAAGAGAGGTCTTCTTGGAGAGGAAGCTGTTCTCAATGCTTACCAGGCGATGGCGGACGGAGCTTTGCTTGAGATGAGCACAGATACTATAGGGGAAGGATTATACCGCTTGCAACTTGAAGAGGGTCGAGCAATCATCGCTCGTAAAGGAATCTGGTTTGGCATGGAACGTGATGTACGCATGGATATTGAGGTTCCCCTCATAACAGAGATACGTGCTGCAAAAACATTAAGCGAAATAGAGAACTCATTTCTACGAGCAGCCTATGGGCCAGGCCCTATTTTGCAAAGATTTAGTGCTATGGGAGAACAGAACGGAGTCATATTTAATTTTGGAGGAAGTTGGAATGAAGAAAAACTTAAGGAAGGCCAGCGATCGGACCATTATGATCCGTGTCACGTATATGCGTGGGATACTGAAGTCAAACTCCGCATTATTCCCTATGGGTCGCGAAGTGACCTCTTTACCCAACCTAAAGAAATGAGACATTATATTGAATTTGAAGGTCCGGGAAGAGTGTGGCATTCGAACGGAGCCTACACGAACGGATATATTGGAAATTGGTTTAGACCTGCTTCCTGGACAAATACCTTAATAGGAGTTCCTGGCAGATTATTCAATTTACTTAATAATCCTGTTAAACCTTTTTAGAGACGTGCGAGTTTAAGGAACGCGTTAAGTGCACTCGGAAGTTTTGTAACGTTATCAAAATGGCCTTTGTCATGTTCTATGAGGATGTGAGAACCGAGATGGGCACGGA
>CAZVXB010000037.1:0-5083 GCA_964630965.1 Candidatus Woesearchaeota archaeon
CTTGAGAACCAGTTTCCTTCGGGATCTCCCGGTTCGATTCCGGGTCCGGGCGTAATCTTATTTTGTCACTACTACATAAAAACATTTAAATATGAACATCTTAGCGGTTTTACATGCGAAAGGGCTATAGTATCTATCAAGATGCACGTTACACTAAAGATAACCCTCTTAGTGCGACTCTTGCTGGTGCACGAAAGAGAACAACCCGTAATAAGCTCAAGGATCTTGAAAGTGCTGTTGACGCGCTCACTATTGATGTAAGCAATCGTGAATATGTAGCTCAATTCATCTCTGACCTTGAACGACATGCAGAAGAAAATAGCTACCTCCGCCGAACCCCTAATTCTAATCATCAAGAACAATGGAGAGCATTGAGTAAAAAGTTGCGTAGTAAGTATACTGCATTTGAATCGTTTGTAGAACACCCTCTTACTTCGACGATTGATTCTTTGGTTTCATACGAGCAACCTCGTAGAACTGCTCCAGTTGCCTCAGAAAAGACACCGGTTCAGAAACAGGTAGCTGAGAAGAAGACTCTTGCCGCAGAATTTGTTAATAATCCCATCATAAATGCGATGATTTTAGCTGAAGACCCACATACACGAGATGATAGAATAAAGAGTCCGGAAAGCAGAGAATGGTATGCTCAACGCTCTGCTGAACTTAGAGTGTTAAACGATCGCGTTAATGCTGAACGCACACCTGAAGAAAGAGCGTATGCGAAGAGATACACTCTCAGCGATAAGGATCCTGTTAAGGAAAATATTGGGCGTCTTGCTAAGAACGCGGGAAAGGTTGCTGCCGTACTTACTGCGGGACTTTCGCTCTTATTCCATTCTCCTGTTCGAACGCTCCCTCATTCAGATCGTCCCCTTACACGTATCGTGTATGAAACCTCTTCCGAGGACAAAGTATATGATGTTCCTGAAGCAAGTAAAGAGGCCGCAGCTTTTTTTGCAAGACCTGATGCTCCTTTGGTTCGTTCTGAGTCTCCTCAAAGTTTGCTGGCCTCTGACAACGTCCCTATAAGTGAGACTTCCTCTCTGAACGAGACGCCAAACGAGCAGCCTTTGCTTAGACGAGACGCCCCTACGCACTATCTTGATTGGGTCCCAAGCGCTCCTTTCTTCCCCGATGGCGCTCTTGCTCGTGTTGATACGACGTCTCACTATGTGCTCACTGAACCTCGTGCCCGGGTTGTTAATGCATCTGAACCTGTTGAAGTGCGCCATGAGAAACTTATGAGCCAAGTCATTAAGCCACGCGTTGTGCAGTGGAAAGCAACTCGCCCCACAGAATCATTTGCTCCTCGAACACCTGTTTATGAATCACCTCGAGTAACACGACACCCTGAGGCCCTGGCACTTGATCCTGTTGAACGTGCAGAACAAATTCGAAGACAGAAAGAATGGCTTGCACATGTTGTCTCTAAGTGGAAGCTATCTAGAAATTAACTAAAGAAACGTTTCCAAAAAGAAGGTTTAGGTTCAACATCAACTTCTATCTGGGGTTCGATAGCAACTTCTGTGCGAGCTTGTTGACGAACTGATTCTTTTGCTATCTCTGCCTGAGCTGTTGAAATGGCCTTATCAACTTCTATGCGTGAATGGCCTTGGTTTATGAGAGCCCATTTAAGTGAGTCTGGAGCATATCCTTTTTTGAGGTTTCGTTTTGTATACTCGACAAGATTCTGTATATAATTCACGTCTTTTTTAATCCGATTCATAGAAAGTACACCATGTGAGAGTTTATAAAAATTATTCTACCTCAATAGGATGATTCGCATTGAAAAAAGAGAGGGCTGATTTCAATTTGAAAGCGGATTCTGCGTATAACGTTACCAAAGGCGCGCCTTTTTTGATACGATCTCCGACGTGCGCATGAAGATAGAGGCCTGCTTTCTTATCTTGAGGGCATCCGGCTATTCGTGCAGCCATATTGATTGAACGATTGTGCATGGAACGAATAGACCCAGACTTCGACGTGAAGAGCGTCTTGGAATGCTTGCCGAGCGATAGCTCACGAATAGAACCTCCCTGTGCCTCTAGTATGTCTTTGAATTTGAGGAATGCACGTCCACTTTCGAGGATATTCTTAGCAAGCATCTTTCCCTTGCCTTTTCGAGCTTTCTTGGTCATCTCAAGGAGCATGCCGGCAAGCTTAATCGATTTCTGTTCAAGATCATGGGGTGCCTGTTCTCTCTTGAGGACACGGAGAACGTCTTGCATTTCAAGTACCGGTCCAACTCCGTTGCCAATAGGTTGAGAGCCATCAGTAAGAACGACATTCATGACAAGCCCAAGTGAGCGACCTAATGCCATGAACTTGCGTTTGAGAGCAAGCGCTTCTTTACGTGAGACTTTAGCACCTGGACCATAAGGAATGTCAATGAGGACATATTTGCTTCCCACAGCTATCTTCTTGGAGAGAATAGAGGCAAGCAATTGAGGTTCTGGGTCGAGATTGAGCATTTTTTCAACTTGGATAAGTTTGTCATCGGCAGGAGCTAGTCCGAGCGCTCCTCCCCAGGCAAGGCAGGCACCGGTTTTGCCCACTATCTTTTTGAGCTCTTGTACTGAAAAATCAACGGGGGCGAGCGTTTCAATAGTATCGGCTGTTCCTGCGGCAGAGGTGATTGCGCGTGAGGATGTTTTAGGCATGAGCACTCCTGCAGCTGCACAGATTGCAACGACAATAGGAGTGGTGCGGTTACCGGGTATGCCCCCTATAGAATGTTTATCGGCACACTCTGACGAGCCCCAGGAAAGGGTGCTTCCGGTGCTTACGATGGCGTTAATGAGATATTTTGTTTCTTGAAGCGTCATCCCACAATAATTAACGCCCGATATGAAATAGGCGATTTCAGCCTCGGTTAGCGCTCCGTTGACCACGTCTTTGATAATGCGCTTAAGTTGATCTTGGGTGTAGGGGTCACAGGTGCGTTTTTCTTTGAGCACAAAACTACTTGAAGCAACACGCATGGGCTCTACTTCGAGATGGGATTCTGCTTTTATCCCGAGGTACTCCATGACCTCATCCGAGAGGCCAATCTGCCCTTTTTTGATGAACGTTGTCGTCACATCAATGACCACAATTTCTTCAGAGTGATTCCATTTGACCAACACACGTTCGCTCGGATGCACGCCCAGACGGAGCGCGTCAGATACGTGTAAGAAGGCAATAGGTTTCCCTGCAGCAACGCGCAACCTCTTGAGCCTCAATTTCATAGAACTGTATAGAGAAATGTGCTTTTATATCTTATTCAGATTCGAACATATCAGCAAGTGTCTTGCTCTTGTACGCATCAAGGAAGAGGATGATATACTCTAGGACGAGAGGACCGATAAGGAACCCTATGACACCGAAGACCATGAGCCCTCCAAGCATACCGAGCAAGATAATTACCGAGGATGATTTGGTGTTTCGAGAGACTATGTAGGGTCGCAAGACATTATCTATCGTCGATACTATTATCACGCTGTAGATGGTAAATCCAATTGCCATCCCTGTGTTTCCTACGCTGAAGAGGAAGAGGGCGGCAGGGATCCAGACAAGCCAGGCCCCGAGTACAGGTAAGACCGAAGCGAGAATAGCGAACAACGTCAGTAATAATGCATTGGGCACCCCGAATATTAACAGGCCGACTCCAGTGAGCACTCCCTGAATAATTCCTATAATGAAATTGCCGTAAATAATAGAGTTAGTTATTTGTTTGAATTGGTTTGCAAGCATGGTGCCTTTTTCTCGTTTAAGAGGAGAGAGTTCAGCAACGTAGGTCTTGAGTTTGTCTCCGTCGCGCATTCCGAAGAAGAATACAAAAATGATGACGGTGAAATGAAGGAGCACTCTCGGAAGGTCAAGGAGAAGTGCGCTCAAGCCCGTAAGTGAAGATGTTGCGATTCTTCCGATGAATCCAACTATGGCTGTGGTAATATCGATTTGGAATTGGGTTGAGAGGTTCGGGAGGATTTGACGGATGAAACTGGCTATATCGAGGGTTTGTAAGAACGTGAACGTGTCAAACAATTGGCGCATGACCAACGGAATAAGAAACCAGAGGGGAATAAGCAATATAAGCACGACAAGTACCGAGACGGCTAACGCTGTTGTGGTGCGTTCGCGGAAGAATTTGAATAAATATTTGTAGGCAGGGTAGAAGATATACGCAAGCAATAACCCTGTTGCGATTGAAATTAAAATAGGTTTTATAATTATGAATCCGAGCACAATCAAAAATCCGACCAATAAAATTGCCGAATATCGTTTAACGTCCTTTTCTCTTATTGCCACGTCGCAGAAATGATTTTTATCTATATAAAGGTTAGGTAGAGTTCAAGCGCGTTTAAACCTGGTAGATTTATAAATCATCAAACGTTTAGCAATGTATGGATTGCTTTATTAAACGTATATTCGAGGGAAAAACCGACGAAGGTATTCATCTTCAATTTCAGAAATTCAGTCGGGGCGCGTTCCGTGATCGTGCGCTCTTCCGAGCCAACGCAAGCCCTAAGGGATACACGCTTTGGTTTGGCAATGAGTATGCGACTGAACTCGTGCGTGCGGTTGCACTTAAACTAGGGGCGAGTAAAACACACGTCACCGGGGTTGTTGTTTCCACGGCAGACTTGAAAAGCAAACTTCCCCATACCGGACTTAAGCAGTTCATGGGCATCAAGCAATATATTATTGATGGAGAAATGAGCGGACAGGATATAGTCAAATTGATTGATGCTCTTCCTGAAGCCTTCTTCGCATTAAGCTTCACGGCGGGCGAGACAATCCTCAAAATAAAACCTAAGGCCCCTAAGTCGGCCAAGCCCAAGACGAGTGATGAACCTGCCAAAGCAGACTTCTGTACCGTTAAGACGAACGACCATGCCCTAGTAGAACATTTCATTATTGAGAAAGGATGGAAGAGTATCCAAGGAGCTCACGTCTTTAACGTGAATGATATCGAGCTTCCCGTTAATCCAAAGACGCCTGAAGAAATGCGTAGGCTTGCCAAGCGTAAAGGGACGATTGTGCGCACCGCCACCATTGACGGCAAAGAACACGTTAGTGAGAAGAGTTTCGTTGCTTAGAA
>CAZVXB010000038.1:0-5023 GCA_964630965.1 Candidatus Woesearchaeota archaeon
GGAATCCTGCCCAAGACGTATTTTATTACAAGAAGCAAAGTAAGGTATTTGAAAAAATATCTGCTCGTTTTGGTATTGCCGTTCCTGTCTTGCAAGATGAGTTCGTCAAACGAGCTAAACTCCTTTACAATTTGTTCCAACGCAAGATATTTGGGTTTGAAGAAATGCGTAAGATTGTATCTGACTATTATAGAGATCCTGCGACGGTCTTACGCACCTACGGCGTTGTATAGTTGAAAGATATATAAACATACGACGATTTTTTAGGTCATGGATAAAAACGAGGTGCTTCTTATTGCGCAACTTGTACAAACCCTTCAACGTGTTGTTGAACAATTAGGACAAGCCTATGAATCTCGAGATAGTGAGCGATTCATGGCCTTAAAGAAAGAGGCGCTTGATCTTCAAAAGAAGATAGATGCAAGCCTATGATTGACGAAATTAAAAACAACCTTGCAACGGAACGAACGATGGTTAATGAAATGCAGATGTTCATTAATCGAGCCGATAGCGTGACTGTTGAAGAACAACGCATATTACTCGACGCCGTGAACTCAATAAAGGAACGGTTGCGTATTCTTAACGCCTCGGTAGGTGCGCTCTTAGAACCTTTAAGCATTGCGAATAAACTTCCTGGAAAAGATAAACCGACAGGGGTTGAGCGCCTTATTCTTCCAGGAAACCGTCCTGTCGCTATTCGAAGTTCTGATAAAGATACCTATCTCAAGGAGTTGAGTATAAGCGAAGGGCTCCTTAAACGCCTTAAACACCATGCCGAACTTGTTGAGCGAGGAGAAGATTACAAAACACCTAACGGATTTGTGCAATTAGCGAATAAACTCTTTCTTCCCCTCTCTATGTCTTGGGTTGAACAGGAGAAATTCAAGAACCTCAATATAGACTTGCGCAAGGCAAACCTGAACATTTTGACTACGAGTTACGTCTCGACTATGCTCTTGAGCTTGGTACTTGCAGGTATTTTTGGATTGGGGCTTACTCTTTTTTTCCTCTTCTTTGACCTCTCTTTTGAATCTCCCTTTATCTCCATGGTTGAGCAAGGATATCTCCTTAGATTTACTAAAGTGATATGGTTTGTTGTTCTTGCTCCGCTCGTAACATTTGCTTTCTTCTATCTCTATCCTTCTACTGAACGCAAGTCTCTTGCTCGATTTATTGATAGCGAACTTCCTTTCGTAGTTATTCATATGGGTTCTATTGCAGGAAGCGGAGTTGAACCTACACAGATTTTCAAGATTGTAGGACTAAGCAAGGACTATAAGCATACTCGAGGAGAAATTCGAAAGCTACTCAATCAAGTTAATGTGTATGGATATGACCTCCTTACCGCCTTGAAAAATGTGGCTCGTCTGACTCCGAGCACGCACCTCGCAGAAGTTTTTAACGGTCTTGCTACAACTATCAGCTCAGGAGGAGATCTTAAGACGTTCTTTGAAAAACGAGCTGAGAGCCTGCTCCTTCAATATAGAATTGAACGTGAGAAGTTTGCACGCGTTGCCGAGACGTTCATGGACTTGTATATTAGCGTAGTTATCGCTGCACCTATGATTCTGCTCTTGCTCTTAATCATGATATCTGTTTCAGGAGTTAATGTTGCAGGTCTGGGGCCCGATCAAATGACAGGAATTATTTTGCTCGTCGTTGGTATCGTTAACGTTATATTCCTCTGGATCATTACACTTAAACAACCAAGTTATTAACATGAAACTAACCAAAGTCCACTGGCTCGGCATCATTGCGGCACTCGTCATCATAGGCCTCGACGTGGGCTTTTTCATGGGCGAACGCATGTTTCCTTTCCTCCTTGCTATTGGAGGTATTGCTGTTGTTCTTCCCTTCCTTATACAGCTTATCGTTGAGAGCAAAGTTGAACAAGAAAAGAACGAGCGATTTCTTGAGTTTGCACGTAACCTCGCAGAGAGCGTAAAAACAGGAACTCCTATTGGAAAGAGCATTCTCAATATGAGCACCAAGGACTTTGGGAGTTTAAGCCCGTATATTAGAAAACTTGCCAATCAAATTGGACTCGGAATTCCGATAAGCCGTGCTCTTCAGACATTTGCGTCAGATGTTGATAGTGTCGTCATTAAACGTGCCGTAAGTTTGATACGTGAAGCTGAAAATGCAGGAGGGGAAATAGATTATATCTTGGACTCGACAGCCGAATCCATTTATCAGATTGAAAAACTTAAACGCGAACGTAAAGCTGCGGTTTCGGGGCTCGTTGTGCAAGGATATATCATTTTCCTTATTTTTGTAGGAATTATGCTCATTATGCAGTTCAAAATTCTCCCCCTTACGGCAGGAGCTCAAGGAATTGCTTCGGGGCAGACCTTGAATGATGTTGGCCTGGGAGGAGGTTCGGCTGTTGACCCTGAGAAACTTGCTCGGCCGTTTCTCTACCTCTTACTTATACAAGGATTCTTTACAGGACTGACTATTGGAAAACTGTCTGAGGTATCGTTACGAGGGGGACTCAAACACTCATTGATTATGACGCTCGCCGCGTTTCTCATCACCTCGGGAGCTAACGCATTCATAGGAAGTCCGGCTTAGTTCTGTTTCGTTATACAATAGAAAACTTCGTTATCTCGTTCATGCACTTCATAGGAAAAGTTAAGTCGTGCAAGCATCTTCTCAAGCCAGTACCGCCGTGGGCGATTCATCTTCTTTCCGGAGAGCTTCTTGGTGGCAAAACTTACAATACACACCTTGCAAGGGAGACGCTTGAGAAGGGATTCTGCGTGGGCTCGGCCTTTAGTATCTAAGATATCAAGCACTTTAAGGACAAGACAGACATCGGCGCGAGGGAAATCGGTATACGTGCGAATATCTGCGGTGAATGCGCGACCGGGAATATGGTGTTCTTTGAAGTGATGATTAATTCTGTCTATTTCGGACTGATGGATGTCACAGGCATAGTACGTTACGTTGGGTTTAGCCATTATAAGAGGATTGAGTCCGCATCCTACATCGAGGATTGATTTGGGAGCATAGCTATCGACAAGGTTTGTGAGAAAGGTATAATGTTCTTTTCTTTCTTGCGTTGAAGTGTGTCCCGCAAGAAGTTCTTCTTCTGAGGTTTTTGCGTGTGAAATTTTTGTGTGGAATCGGCCCGTGTGCATTCGAAGCTCTGCACGAATAAGTTTGAGAAGGACTTTCTCGTCTTTCTCTGAAGTAGGTTCTTTAGTCTTTTTCAGTTGACGATTTACAATAGATTCTATGAACTCATTTGAGACTCCCTTGAGCTCTTTTTTTTCCTTTATTTTTTCTATAAATCGTTCCCTATCCATACATCACGAGAGCGAGTAATCTATTTAAACGCTTTTTGGCTTTAGAGATGATGAAAAGAGGTATGGGGCACGTAGAGGTTATCCTCTCTTTTGTTATGTTTATGGGTTTTCTCCTGTTTGGGCTTTATTTCTTCAACCCTTTGAGTAATACGCGCGTGCTTGATTCTTCTCTCTTTTATGCTAACGATGAAATTGTGAGTAATGTAAGCACGTCACTTCTCGTGTACGGGGTATCTATTAATCAAACAAGTTATTCTGCTCCGTCAAACGTGCAGTTTTCTCTTCCTTCAGGTTCACCTCCTGCTCGAGGATTTTTTGCTCACTCTATTCAGGGAGAGCGACTTAATGGAACGTATAGTGGGGGAATTCTCTCACTCGACCGAGATGGTTCTGAATTTTTCTATGTTGGATTGGGAGACTTTAGTTCTGTTATGACTCCGATTCTAAATCCTGCACCTTTCGAAGTTGGGACAAACTATACTATTTCAAGTTCGGAACAACGGAAGGTTGTGAGTGAAGAACGTATACGTGCCCTTAATGAAAGCTATTATTCCAATTACGATTCAGTAAGAACCGAGTTTAACCTCCCTCGACGTGTAGACTTTGCTCTCGAAGTTACCCTTTCTCCTCAAGAGATTATCTCCCTCACTCGACCTATTCCTGAAGGGTTTGACGTTGTTTCGCGGGTTGATCGCGTTGAGATTATTCGTGCCGATGGTGGATTAAGTTTTGCAGACATGCGTGTGCAAGTTTGGTAATCTTTATAACGAGCTCTTACTTTCCTTAGGGATGTATAGAAAGGGGTGGATGCGAGTTGTTGAAGCGAGTATTTCTATTCTCATTATCTTGAGTATTTTATTTATATTATATAATCGAGGAACTCAAACGGATGAAGTTTCATTTGATGAACGGGGAAATGATATTTTGGATGAACTTGCATCTAATATAACCTTTAGAACATACGTGCTCGATAATAACCGGGAAGAAGCCACTCGAGCGGTTGCGAGTAAACTGCCTGAATCATACATTTCCTATGAAGTACGTATTTGCGAAGTAAACGATGTGTGTGGAATGAGTGCATATACTGAAAATAATGTTTATGTTTCTGAGCGAGTAATAAGTAGTTCGCTTGAACGTGGACCTAACCCTGTAACTGGTGAACCTGGTTCTAAAAAAGTTAAACTCTTTATATGGAGAACTATGCGCTAATGTCCGTTCGTTTTCTTCCCCATACTGCCGACATAAAATTTATTGCGACGGCACAAACACAGTCAGATCTTTTTGACGTGTGTGCTCGAGCGGTTGCAGGATATGTATTAGGCGTAAAACGGACCCCTCGTGCAACTAAGCATAGACGCATTTCTCTTAAGGGAAGAAATAATGAAGCTCTCCTATACTCTTTTCTTGAAGAGATTTTGTATCTCATAGAAGTCAAGCAGATACTCGTAACTGAAGCAAAACTTTCTTTTTCAGAAGAGAAACTTTCAGGAACTATAGGGTACGTTCCTCTCGGAGAGCGGAGAAATACATTGAGGTCTATAAAGGCCCCCACGTTTGCAGAGATGTATGTTAAGAAAGTTAAAGGTATGTGGAAGGCCCAAGTTGTGCTCGATGTATAAAAGAGGAGTAAGCCCGATTGTTACAACGGTTTTGGTAGTTCTGCTTTCACTCGTTGCCGTGGGCATCGTGTATTCTGTTCTAAAGGGAGGGTT
>CAZVXB010000039.1:0-5010 GCA_964630965.1 Candidatus Woesearchaeota archaeon
AATTAAAAAAATTAATACAATCTAAAAAAAATCCTTCTGTTTACTTGGGACCAGCAACGACCGGAAGCCCTCACGTGGGTTATTTTCTATGGGCCTTAAAACTAGCCGATTTTGCAAGGGCAGGATTCAAGGTAAAAATACTCCTTGCCGACGTACATGGTGCCCTGGATAATACTCCTTGGAATTTACTTGAAAAAAGATATGCCTACTATGAAAAAGTAATCCCTCTGATGTTTGAAAGTTTGGGAGTAAAAAAATCACAAATTGAATTTGTTAAAGGTAGCAAGTTCCAACTAACAAAAGAATACATCCTCGATTTACTTAAACTTTCAAGTTATGTTAGCGTTCACGACGCAGAAAAGTCAGCTTCAGAAGTAGTCAAACTCGGCGAAAATCCTCGATTGGGAGGACTCATCTATCCCCTCATGCAGGTACTAGATGAAGAATATCTTAAGGTAGACGTTCAATATGGGGGAATAGACCAAAGAAAAATATTTGCTCTCGCAACAGAACAAATAGAAAGATTAGGATATAAGAAAAGAGTTCATGTTATGACTCCTCTCGTCCCAGGATTAATAGGGAAAAAGATGAGTTCAAGCATTCAAGGAAGCAAGATAGATTTGCTCGACACTGCTGAAACGGTAGAGAGGAAGATAAGAGGGGCAGAGTGTGAGCCAGGTAATCCGGACAATGGGATCATGGCTTTTATTAAACAAGTTATTTTTACTATAAAGGAAGATAATAATGAAAAGTTTATTATTGGAAGACCAGAAAAATTTGGAGGAAATATAAGTTACAAAAATTATCCTGAGTTAGAAAGTGACTTTATAGCCAAAAAAGTCCACCCTTTAGATCTTAAGAACGCCGTTGTAAAAGAGATATGTTTTCTTCTAAGACCTATTGAAAAAAATCGTAAAATGTTAGAAAAACTTTACAAAGAAGCATATCCGAATTAACGAGTGTGGAATTCAATAATGTCTCTGTCTTTTACAATGTGTGAAAGCCCCACTTTTTGATTAGCAAACTTCGCACTGGGGCCCGTTATTCTGGTCTCAGTAACCTTTCGAGCAAACCCATGAAAGATACTTTCTGCAACATCCTTAACGGTACTCCCAATCGGAAGAACGCCGGGAATAGAGGCGGCAGGTTTGCCGGGCTCTTTCATATACACGCGCAACACCCCCATATATTCAAAAATGCGTTTTTTCAAATCAGAGACCCCTTCTCCCGTAACACCTGAAACGAAAAGAGCATTAATGCGTTTAGACTTACATCGTTCGGCTAATTTCCTCCGCTCTTCTGTAGAGAGAAGATCAATCTTCATATATACAATAATTCGTTTCCCAGTCGCTCGAGTTAAACTTGGCTCGAGTTGAGCAAGATCTTCAAGTTTGTCTATAACTTCAATGATACAGTCTGCATTGTTAATGAGCCCCAAATCAAACGCAGAGCTTCCCACACCTGGCATGTCAACAATTTGAGCCCGCACACCCTCATAATCCATAGTGCCCAGTTCAGGAACACGTGTAGTAAACATAGTGGAAGAAATAGAAGGTTTAGCATTGGTCAATACCCCCAACAAAGAGGACTTTCCACTATTGGTCAATCCTAAAAGCACGACCTGATATCCTTCCTTTTTGATACCCTTCGTTCCCCCTCCGCTTTTCTTAGCCTTGTCCTGTTTTTCACGCAACTTTTTCAGCCGTGTCTTCAGTTCAGCCAATAAAGATTCAGATCCTTTATGTTTGGGAGCAGCCTTAATCATCCCCTCTAAAGCAATAATTTTCTCCTCAACAGTCTTCGCTTCCAAGTATATCTTTTCAGCGTTAAAATACTCATACCCTGCATTAATAGGCATATAGGAAGAGCGACACAACCTTTATTAAGTTTTTACAAATAAACGAGTGATGAACTTCTTCAAAAGAAAACTATCCAATGGTATCACCGTAATTGGAGAGGTACGAGACCTCCCCCTTATATCCTTGAGCATAACCAACAAGTTCGGTGCATCTCACGAAACCGCAGACATAAAGGGGATAGCACATGTTATGGAACACCTGGTTTTTACAGGGACTAAAACGAGGACTCATGAAGATATATCGAGAGAAATAGAAAAGAAAGGCGGAATTATCAATGCATTTACAAGTGACAGCGTCACGAGTTTCTGGTTTAAACTTCCAAGCAAACACCTCTTTGCAGGATTAGACATTTTAACAGACATGCTCAAGAATCCCCTATTTGATGAAAAGAAATTCGAAAAAGAGAAGAAAGTTATTCTTGAAGAAATCAAAATGTATCATGATGCTCCTCAATATCATGTTTATGAAAAAATAAATGAGAACCTCTTCGAAAAACCATTTGGAATAGGGGTTATAGGGACAAAGGAAAGTGTTAGCTCGTTAAAAAGAGATTTCGTAGCAACTTATTTTAAACAGAAATATTCTCCAGAGAATTACATTGTAACTTTTGTAGGAAAGGCAGATCCTGAAAAAATTTGTGCTTACCTAGAAAAAGAGTTCAAGGCAGAGAAAAAGAAGAGCCTGCCCCTCGTAATTAAAAAGAAAAATGCAAAAACGGTTGAAAAAAGACAAGGCCTAGATCAAGCACACTATGTGTTTGGAATACACGCACCCCTTGCAGGAACAAAGGATCTTCATGCCTTTGAAGTTATGGATGCTTATCTTGCAAATGGCATGTCCTCTCGATTATTCTTAACAATACGTGAAGAAAGAGGGCTCGCCTATAGTGTAAAGAGTATGATTGATGCGAAAAAAGAATATTCGTACTACACGATTTATGTAGGAACAACGAAGGAAGCGATACCCGAGGTTGAAAAGCTCATCATCCAAGGGTTTAAGGGAGTAGAAAAAATGACTGAAAAAGATCTTATCGAAGCAAAGGAAAGACTAACGGGGCTACGCCAAATAGAGAGAGAAGAAAGTGTAAACGTGATGAATGAACTAATGCATACAGAATTTTGCGAAGGGGCTGAAAACTATTACAACTACGAAAAAGAAATATCAAAGGTAACACTCTCCGATGTAAAGAAGGCATCAAAAATAACTCTGTTTAGCACAGCAGCAATTATCCCTGAATAAGCATAGTCTAAAATATAAGATGAGAGTGGTAAGAACGGTATGCTTGAGCTACTGATTGCAATCAGTGCGGGGATTCTGGCCGGAGTAATTACGGGCATACTTCCCGGAATTCACATAAATCTGGTTATGACTGCGCTCGTCCCCGTACTCATTTCACATATAACTATTGCTCCAGTTTCTATAGCTCTCGGAATTTCTGCTCTGGCGGCAACACACACCGTTATTGATTTCATTCCTTCAATATATGTTGGTGCTCCTGAAGAAGAGACCGCCATTTCAGTTCTACCTGCGCACCAAATGTTACTCGAAGGGAGGGGACATGAAGCAACACTCGTCGTTATAACCGGAATACTGTGCGGATTAGTGGCATTACTAACGACCGGGGCAATACTCGTATATGGGGTTCCACTCGTTGAAGAGCAGTTCACAAAGAGTATACCTTTCCTGCTCATGGGAGTAACAGGATTTATGATACTGAGAGAAGACTATCCATTGAGGGCAGGAATTATTTTTCTATTAGCGGGATTTTTGGGTTATGTTACACTCAATACCTCAATTCGTGAACCTCTCTTTCCTTTACTCACCGGCTTGTTCGGTATGTCAGGGTTAATAATTGCTTTAAAACAAAATTCAAAGATTCCTCCTCAGCAAAAAACAATCCAAAGTCAAATGAAGACTATTAGAGGAGAGCGGTTAAAGACGGTACGAGACGTGATAACTATCGGGCTTCCTTGCTCCATATTACCTGCTCTTGGTTCGGGGTACGCTTCACTTATTGCATCAGAGATAACAAACCCTGAAAGAAAAAGATTCTTGATGATAGCAAGTGCCATGAATGTGTATACTATGGGGGCAAGCTTACTTCTGGTGTATTCGCTGGGTAAAGCAAGAACAGGTGCTGCTGCAACCATAATTCAAACCATCCCTGAATTGACGTTAAAAAATATACTATTAATTCTTGCTGTCTTTTGTGTAGTCTCAATTATAGCATGTAAACTAGCTGAAAAAATATCCTTAACAAGCGCACGATTAATAGAAAGAGTAAATTATAGAAGAATCTCGGGTGTTGCAATTGCTTTTTTGATAGTAAGTGTAGCAATTATCTCCGGCCCAAGAGGGCTTTTAGTTATGGGGACCGGGACGGCATTGGGAATGTATGCTCTTTTATCCGAAAGCAAACGAATGCATCTCATGGGCTGCCTTCTTGTCCCAACCATAGTTTATTATTTAGTTTAATTCAGACTTCGTGCCTTTAAGACGCTGATATCTATCATAAAACTTCCAAGAAAAGAGTGCAATTGCAATAAGTACGAGTGCAATGATAACCCATAGCCACCAAGCTGCGCCAGAAAATAAAGAACCCATAGATTCAAGTGAAGCGCCCTCTTCAGAGTCTGAATTTCCTCCGAGTATAGAAGTAGACATTTCACTTGAAGTCAACTCGTGTATAGAATAGAGACTTATATTCGCTCCTGTCCCTGAAGAATTAACCTCATGAAGGGTAATCAATAAATCATAGTAGGCATCATTATTCAATTCCAAACGTTGACTTTCATTAATATTGAGAGTATCTTCAAAATTGGTTGAAGAAATGTTAAAAGTTACATCGGTTCGGTCTACATCAACAATCCCAATGTAGTAATCTGTATTTTCTATTTCCACCCTGAATCTTTCTCGTATTTTGAGGATAGCATAGTATCCGTCTGCAAGACTTTCAGAACTTATACCTACTGTACGTCTCCAGTAAGAGCCTGCTGCTGTCCCTGTCCCGCCTCCTGTACCCGAACCCCCACTTGAGCCCGTAGATCCTCCTGTGGATGCACAGGCATCGGTAGAAAACGTTTCGGAACGAGACCCTGCATTGGAGGCATAATCAGAACAGCTAACCTGGAAAGTATAATCGTCTCCACAA
>CAZVXB010000040.1:0-4887 GCA_964630965.1 Candidatus Woesearchaeota archaeon
TAGTGCCTGCGTAGGTTCGATTCCTACTCTCCGCATCATACTCATGAAAAGCACAGGAAGCTTACGAAAGAACATCGGGAAGAAAACCCACCCAATCTTAGTTGAAACGCTCATACTTGCTCGAAAGAACAAGGCGTGGCATAAGATTGCTCATGTACTTGCAGGTTCAACACGCAGACATGCTTCGATAAATCTCGATTATCTTAACAACCATACTAAAGAAGGAGATACCGTAATTGTTTTGGGTAAGGTTCTTGGTACTGGTTCTCTTACGAAGAAAATTCGTGTGTGCGCTCTCGCATTTTCAGAGTCGGCACTTCAGAAGATGAAGAATACAAAGACTGAAGCGGCAACGGTGCTTGATGAAATTAAGAAAAATCCTAAAGCGGAGGGATTGAAGATAGTACCATGACACGAGAGATTGTAATTGACGCTACAAACGCCCTATTGGGTCGCCTTGCAAGCTATGCTGCTAAACAAGCACTTCTTGGACGAAATGTAATTATTGTTAACTGCGCTGGCGCCGTTATCTCTGGGGATGTGTCCTTTACACTTCCTCACTATCGAGCTCGACGCGCCCGCGGAGGATCTGCAATGAAAGGTCCTAACTTCCCTCGCGCTCCTGGACGTCTTGTGAAAAGAACTATTCGAGGAATGCTCCCTTATAACAACCCTCGAGGTATAACTGCATGGAAACGGATTAAATGTTATGATGACTTGCCTGAATCACATGCTTCAGCCCCACTTATTAAAGCAGGCAAAGAGAAACCAATAAAAACACTCACACTTCAGGAGTTATCTAAGAACCTATGAAAACCAAACCACACTTTGTTATTTCAGGCAAGCGGAAGACGGCGGTAGCACGTGCGTCTGTATTTGATGGTGAAGGTCTCGTGAGTTATAACGGTTTAGACCACAGTTCGCTTCCGTTTTTCCATAGACTTGCACTTAATGAACCTATGAAGATTGCTCACGAAATTGTAGGGCCTATTAAAATAAATGTCGTTATTCGTGCTGTTGGTGGAGGTAAGGAAGGTCAAATTCAAGCTGCACGTCTTGCACTTGCTAAGGCCCTCGTGCAATCAACCAAATCTGCTGATTTAAGAAAGGCATTTATCAAGTATGATCGTAACTTACTTGTTGCAGACACACGACGTAAAGAAGTGTATAAGCCTGGGGACTCGAAAGCACGAGCCAAGCGACAGAAGTCGTACCGTTAACACAATATTCTTAAAGCGTGCTCTTTCAGAGATTATATGCACTTGTTGCTAAAAATGCTCGGATTAATGGATTTGTTATCCTCTGTAGTTTTTCTTATGTTTATTTTTGGAATTGTGCCTTGGATGCAACTTGTGCTTTTTTGTGCAGGATTGTTATTTCTTAAAGGACTTTTTATTTTTACAGGTGAACCGTTAAGTGCAATTGACCTTATTGCTTCGTTAACCTTTGTTGCTTCTCTCTTTTTTGCCCCATGGGCAAGTTTACTCTGGCTTCTTTCACTTCTATTATTAGCTAAAGGAATTGTTAGTTTCTTGTAACACTTAGCATATCGAGTGGGTTTTGTATACGTCGTAGTTGTTCTGTTGAGACGTGCGTATAGAGTTGTGTTGTATTTAGAGAAGCGTGACCAAGTAGAGTCTGAATAAGTCGTATGTCTGTTCCTCCTTCAAGAAGATGAGTTGCGAAACTATGCCTTAGAGTGTGAGGAGTAACTTTTTTTTGCAACCCTGCTTTCTCGCGAAGACGTTTTATTATTTTCTGAACATTTCTTGTGGTGAGGGGTTTATCTTTAGAAAAAAGAAATTCATTTTCTCTCCTCTTTAAATAATCTCCAACTTCCTTGGTTAATTGGTCAGAAAGAATAAACATTCTATCTTTTCCCCCCTTTCCGCTTCTGGCCCAACCCATATGTTCTTCAAATCGTATATCTTGTACGCGAAGTTTGACTAGCTCGGATACACGCAAACCGGATGAATAGAGAAAGGAGACCATAAGCCTTGATTTTATAGTGTCACATACGCTAATGAGTGATTTGACTTCTTCTTTTGTGAGTACATCAGGCAATCGCTTTTCTTTCTTGGGAACTTTGATTGTTGAAAACTGCTTCTTTAAAATTTCAACGTAGAAGAATTTCAGAGCGGCGGCTGCAAGCATAACCGTGCTTTTTGACTTCAATTCGATGAGAGAGCTTAGATAATATTTCGCATCTTCTTCGGTTAGTTCTGAGGGTTGTTTTTTGGCATGATCTAAGAACTTCGTAACGAAGAAAGAATAATTTCTAACGGTGAGCGGAGAAAAACCGCGTAATCGAAGTTCTGCTTGAAGCTGCTCTTTTTCACCCATTGTTTCTCGAATGATGAAGCCTTGTGCTATTTAAGGTTTTTTAGGTGCACATAGTCTTTACTTATTTAGTCAATTATGGACGAACCAACTGCACACTCATCTACCTTAAGCACCACTTGCGTGCCTGGGGAAAGTGGCTCCTCTAAAGAATAGGTCTTTGTCTCTCCGGCGTTAAGAAGTGCGCAGTCAACACACCCCGGAGCACAGGTCCAGGTTGTTGAAATCCCTGATTGGGGCGTAAATATGAGCGAGAATGAACTAAACGCGCTCGTGTCAAACGGGCGCGAGAGGGTTATGTGTGTTCCGGTCGATTCTGCAGTTATAGATTCAATTTGGAGAGGAGGAGCAATCTGCAAGGGAGTGCATGAAACACCGGGACTAAGCGAGAAGTCAATAGTACGCGTCAAGGTATAACCGAGGCCAAGTGCAAGACCGATGCTTAACGTCATAACAACAAGAGCAGCTATAAGCGAACCCATCCCCTTCCGATTTTTTAAAGTACCTTGCATAGTGTTGCACCTCCGTTTGATAGAAGTGTTTGAGCTCGAAGGTTGTTTTCTTCGTCATAGAGGACCACACTTTGTGCACCTGGTACATCTGGAACTTCTACATAAAAGCGTGTTTCTTGATAGACTTCTCCCTCTATGTCTCCCGTAGAACCGGGGGCATCGGTAAATAATAACGAATCATCAAACGTTCCTTCAAGCTGCACGTTTCCGGAGGAATCGAGAATAGCAAATCGATAAGGTTCGTCTACGACCGTTGAGGGACAGCCCTGAACTTTTTGTTGAGATTCTATAGCCCATTGACTCGATGAAGTTTCAACTTCGAGCAAATTAAACGTTTGCTCGCTGCATGGAGAAGAGGTACTGACTGCGTTACCCGTTAGACTTTTTGCTGTTTTATCTGTTATGGATTGTATACGTTCTCTGATGAGTTGTTCGTTGAACGAGCCATAGTTTGAGTTGTCAAGTGTGCGCATAACTCCATTTTCTATCGAACGAAAGAAAGAAGCATCTGAACATCCCTCAAAACACCCTGCCCCGGTCGTTAGAAATTGATCGCACGATTTTTGACAGTTTTTCTGTCTTGAAACAAGAGGCGCGGGAACATACTCTTCTCCAAGCCCATAGATATGTCCAAGCTCGTGTCGAAGCACTTCTTGAGCCGGATGATTTTTGTTGAGCGAGATTACATTTTTATACGCTGAACTTCGTATTTCTCTTTCCTCGTCGACAATTGCAACTATAGTAGTATGAGGGCAGGCGGAGGCTGCCTTGAGGAGCGTGTCGGAGTAACAAAGCGTGGCTATGTTCTTATAGCGCGTGCATGATTCTTCCACGTCAAACGTATCTATGTAATACACATTGAAGTTGTTTTTGTATTCTGTGTAGGGCGGCTCGTTGAAAAGATAAGCCCTATATTGTTCTGCCTGATCTTTGGAAGCAAAGAAAAGAAGGTTGAAACTTGCAGGATCTGTGTATTGAAGCACCTTGCATGATTCCGAAGGAGAGAGCGATTCTGGTTGAGATTGTTCTGCTGCAGTAACTATAACCGTTATTACGAGCGTAACAATAAAGACAGCAATTCCCAGAAAGATAAGAAGGGTTTTTCTCTCCATCTGAAAGAGAACGCGGATACCCTTAAATAGATTCTCGTCTCTTTCTGTACATGAAGCATTCACGCCGTAAACTTCGTATTGCGCGTCGAGGAATAAACCCTACCCTGCTCTTCTTTTTAGGAGGGGTTGTGCTCTTGATCCTAGGCCTTATCGTTTCATTCCTCTGGCCTCTCGCCCTTTTAGGAGGGTTTATTGTTCTTGTCTATCTTATTACTGCTATTGTCTGGATTTTCTTTAACCCGTAACACCGATATCTTTATATCAAAGGCAACCTACGTAGATTGGTGAAGTTGGTCCTTCTTCCGGGGCAGAGTGCTTCGAATAAATACTGGATGAGGGACATTGCCTTATCCCTTACGAGTTCTGTAGAGAGCGTTAGCTTACATCACTATGATCACTGGTATTCCAATGAACAGAATGCTTCTCTTCTTTCTGAATTAAAAAAAATAAAAACTCTGCTTCCTTCAAAAGAAGCATATATTTTTCTGGGCAAGTCTTTGGGAGTTGATCTCGCGCTTTCCTCTATTAAAAGTCATAAAAACCATCCGGTCGCTTGTATATTTATAGGGACAGGTGTTTATTCTGATGCTCCTCCTAAAAAAGATAAAGTCTCTCTCAAAGGTCATTCGGTGCCAACGTTATTTATTCAAAATACTCGTGATCCCCGGGGGTCTTATGCCGAACTTGTTCAAACAATAAAGAAACATGGTGTGAAAAATGCTTCACTATACGAGGCAGGGGGGAAGGGAAATGATTATGAAAACATCCCTGAAATTACTCGAGAAGTGATTCGATTTCTTGATAAAAATAAGTTGTTCAGAACATAACCGGTTGGTTTAAATAAGCCAGTTACTCTTTATTCTTATGAAGAAGTTGTTAAAAGAATTTCATGAATTTCTAAGCGAGTATAAGGTAATTGGTCT
>CAZVXB010000041.1:0-1651 GCA_964630965.1 Candidatus Woesearchaeota archaeon
CTTATAAAGCTTGTGAAAGCCCGCTCAACGCTCGTGAATGAATTTTTTGAACCATACAACATCAGAATGCAACGTCTTGAAAGGGTGGAAAATGTCCCATCGTAAACCTCTCAAAGAGGCTGCAGGACGAACTTCCTCAAGCTGGGGAACAAAAGCAAAGGCCACTACAAATCGAAGAATGGCTGCAACCAAGAACACGAAAAGAGTAGTTGCCATAAACGTCACCTGTAAGTATTCAATCATGAGTCCTCCTAAGATAGAACCAAAGAAAATACCAATTCCACTTAAGATATTAGAATACGTAAAACACAATCCTCGTTTTTCAGGCTTGACCGAGTCATACATGTAATTGGTAGCCCCAATTGAGAAAGCCGCGTTACCCAGCCCTGCGGTAAATCCAGGCAAGATGAAAAGAAGAATGGGGTCCTTAAGGAAAAGCCAAAGCAATGGAGTAATAGGAAATACCCAGGCGGCAATATACAGGAGTTTAAGGTTCCCATATTTATCAGAAAACTTACCTGCCATAGGAGTCAACAATAAGTAAAAGAACGTCGAGCTCAAGCTTACAGCTGTAAACGCGAAGAGATTAAGATTCAAGTCATTAAGCATGTACACCGCGAAAAACGGGGAGGCGATCATGACAGCGAAGTTGAAGAGAGCTTGGAACATGGCGAATTTACCAAAGTTATCATAACGCTTGAGAAATGACCAAAATGAAAAGTGCGAAGATTTGTGAAGCACGAAGTGGGGGGAAAATACGCGTTTTACTTGATAAATAGAAATGATACGGAGGAAAATAGAAAGTAAGAACACGCTGGAATAAATGGCAATAACATACGGTGCTTGTTCAAAGATATAAAGAACAACACCTCCAACAAGGAAGATGAAAATACCCCACCATCCAATAGTACGATTACGTCGTGCAAAATAATGCCCTCTTTCTTGTTCGGGTACAATATCTCCAATCCAGGAGAATGACGGAGGATCTTTTACCGCGGAAAAGAAAATAAAAAGAGAATAGAGAACAATAAGCAAGTGAGGAAGATACGAAACACCTATCTGTTTTGTAAAGAGAAACGCAAGAAGAATAATAGGTATCCAAATAAAGGCCATCCACCATGTATACAACACGTGAATGTGCTTACGCGATTTAGATTCCATAAGCTTACTTCCCCAGAGATTACCGAGGGGAGCAACAAGACCGGAGAAGGCACTTAAGAATCCAATATGTGCGGCATTAGCTCCCAACGCTTTAGCGAAAGGCACAATAAACGATGAGCTTAAACTCGTAGACGCTTCAGAAACAGCCCCTTGTTTAATAAATCGCTCACGACCATGTTTCTTAAGAAGAGAAAGATGAGGAGAATCAGGAGAATCCCCTTTAACAATCACCTTCTTTCTAACCATCACAGATATACAAAAAGACAATTAATAAAACTAACGAGTAAGACGAGGATTTTTAAATCGGACATGCCTATGAGATAGAGATGATACTCGCTATTCTTGCCCTCATAAGTGCCATCGTCCTCATCCTTGAAGGAACCTGGATTATAGTCAATCCTGTAAAAGCCCGACAAACCATGATTTCTCTTCTCAAGCACCCTAACACCTTGCGTATGCTCGGTCTTGCTGAATTAGCTATGGGTCTCGT
>CAZVXB010000041.1:1751-4722 GCA_964630965.1 Candidatus Woesearchaeota archaeon
AGCACCCTAACACCTTGCGTATGCTCGGTCTTGCTGAATTAGCTATGGGTCTCGTCATAGCAACCTATGTGTTGAGAACGCCCTTTCTCTAGCTAGGCACGATAACTATTAAAAGCCTCAATATTCGAAAAGAGCATGAAACACATTTGCGTTTTTTGTACATCCTGGGACCCCTATCCTTCAATCTATAAGGAAGCAACCGTAGACCTTGCAGAACGTATCGCAAAGGGAGGATATACGCTCGTGTACGGTGGAAGTGATGTAGGGTTAATGAGCGTACTTGCTAAAACAGCACAAAAAAATAAAGCAAAAGTCGTTGGCATCATCCCTGAAATATTCTCAGACATTCAAGCACAAGACGATGAAATAATAAAAGCAAAGGATTTTGGTGAGCGAAAGGCACTCATGATTCTTCGTTCTGACGCCTTTATTTGTATGCCTGGAGGATATGGGACACTTGATGAAATGTCAGACGTTATAGTAGGTAAACAAATTGGAGCTCATAACAAACCTATAGTGATAGTCAATATCAATGGATTTTACGACAAACTTCTTGAACATTTTGAACATATGTTTGCCGAAAACTTTGCCAATAAAGAGGATTCATTATATGCCGTAGTCGAAACTCCTACGCAAGCCATGCATTACCTTGAAAACTACCACGCTGCACAAACACCTTCTCCCTCTAGTAAAGGATAATGCGCCGGCCGGGAGTCGAACCCGGGTCGCAGGCTTGGGAAGCTCGCATCATAACCGTTAGACCACCAGCGCACACCAAAGTCTAAAACCGCAAGTTTAAAAATAAACCGGCTTCCTAACCGTATGGTCAAACCGTATTTCATAACCACCGCTATAGACTATGTCAATGCTAAACCACACATCGGACATGCCTATGAGAAAATACTCGCAGATATAGCAGCGCGTTGGCATCGACTTAAAGGAGAAAACGTTCACTTCCTTACCGGAACAGACGAGAATGCTCAAAAGAACGTCCAAGCTGCAAAAGAAGCAAAAAAACCAGTCAAAGAATTTGTAGATGCAAACGCGAACTATTTTATCTCTCTGTGCGAAAAACTGTCTATATCTCAAGACGAATTTATCAGAACGACAGACCCACGTCACGTAAAGAAGGCGCAAGAAATAGTTCAAGAAGTATATGACAAAAAAGAAATCTACAAAGGCTCATACGAAGGACTCTATTGTGAAGGGTGTGAAGAATTCAAAACGGAACGAGACCTCGTAGAAGGAAAGTGCCCCGATCATCACAAAGTACCCAAACAGTTATCTGAAGAAGCGTATTTCTTCAAACTCTCAAAATACAAAAAAGAAATTCTCAAAGCACTTAAGAACGGATTAGTTATTCCCGAAAAGAGAGCAAACGAACTTATAGTCAGACTTGAAGAAGATGACCTCAAAGACCTCTGCATCTCACGAAAGGGCGTTGAGTGGGGAATAGAACTTCCCTTTGATAAACAATTCAAAATCTACGTCTGGTTTGACGCGCTCATAAACTATATTACCGGATCAGGAAAAAAAGAAGAATATTGGCCTGCGGATGCTCATGTCATCGGAAAGGGAATAACCTGGTTCCACGCCGTAATCTGGCCCGCCATGCTTCTCTCCGCAGGTTACAAACTACCTAAACACCTCTGGGTCCATGGATATCTCACAGTCGAAGGTAAGAAGATGTCAAAATCCCTCGGTAATGTCGTAGACCCTATAGCCGTTGCAGAAAAATATGGAACTGATGCGTTACGATACTATCTCGTTAGAGAAATCCCTTTTGACAACGACGGAGACTTCTCAGAAACAATGTTGAAAGAACGACATAATAACGAACTTGCCAACAAACTAGGCAATCTAGTAAGTAGATTATCGACCTTAGCAGAGAAATATGGTCTTGAAAAAACAAAACCTCTCGAAAGCTCAGATATCATCGAACGAGTAGAGAAGCACCTTGACAGCTATCATATAGACAAAGCGCTCAATGAAATATTTTCATACATAGATTCTATAAATGAATACCTCCAAACCAATAAACCCTGGGAAACCAAAGACGCTAAAGTTCTTTACGCAGCAGCAGACGCCCTCAAGAATGCAACCATCCTCTTAAGCCCCTTCCTTCCCACAACCTCTGAAAAAATAGCCGACACGTTCGGTTTTGAATTAAATTGGAAAACACTGGAATCTCCGCTTAAGATAAACAAGATTAAAAAAGCAGATATCTTGTTCAGGAAGATAGAATGAGAAAAGAAATACTCCTTTCCCCTATTGAAAACCGAGAGTTCCTCGATATACGAATGGGTCTTAGAACCAAAAAAGGAACCGAAGTTATAGAAGAGATGACACAAACAAGATTTCTTGAGGGAAAAGGTGAAATATCCGAATGGAGAGGATTATACAACATAAGAGGCGCAACGGTAGAAATGAAATACTATGCGCATCTCGGATCTCAACCAGGAAGAATAGTAGCACAAATGTATGGTGAAAGTCATTCCCTTGAAGAAGCACAAGGAACGTTATTGTATTTTGTAGGTCAGAAGAAATTGGTTAAAACACAAGAAGCACAAACTAATGGCAGATAAAATACCCTTCAGCACCTGGGAACAATGCGACCTCCGCGTAGGCAAAATACTCAACGTAGAAGATCATCCCAAAGCCGACAAACTCTACATTCTAACGGTCGATCTCGGCGAACCAGAACCGAGAACCATAGTCGCAGGCCTCAAGAAAGTGTATACTAAAGAAGACCTCATAGGAAAGAAAGGAATATTCATTGCCAACCTCGAACCCGTCACCCTGAGGGGCATCCAAAGCAACGGCATGACCCTTGCAGCTGCAAATGGAGATGATTCAATAATTACAGTACTTACAGTCTCAGAAGATATAGAACCAGGCAGTAAAGTCAGATAAAATTAGTTCTCTTCAGAGTCGTCATCTGAATCATCACTAAGACCTTCATGGTCTTCCT
>CAZVXB010000042.1:0-4305 GCA_964630965.1 Candidatus Woesearchaeota archaeon
CCGCAGCCTGCATTTCTCCCTCTCCGGGGGCCTGCACAACCGCTATCCCGAGCGCTTTAAGCAATTCCTTCGATTCTCGAATCATCTCCTCGTCCAGCTTCATAAATCCCCGAGAATATCGCCCCATGCCTTCAACATCCCCTTCATCACGTGCATCCGCATACTTGTCTTGCATAGATTGTTTTGCCGCGTTGCGTAATACATGCGTCTTCCCTTTGAGTTCGTGATACGCTCCATCGAACACATAAATCAGCTTGATACCCTCACGCATGAGGGCAATATTACGATAAAAAAGACCTGAAAGGTGACTCGTCACCCGTCCCTTTGAGTCCATGAGCGGAGTACCGTCAGGTTGTCGAACAGAGCTCAAGAATTGATAGAGTGCATTGAAGGCATCAACCGCTACAATCTTTCCATTCAAGTCTTTAAATTCAATAGCCGTTCGAGGAACAATATCTCCAATTTGTAAACCCATACCTTAACAGAAAAGAAGAACTATAAAAAAGTGCCGAGATGACTCTTTACAGTGAAGGGGAAGAATTTCGCACAATCTCTCCAAGAACATCAGGACAATAAAGAGTTGCCTGTTCCCGAATTTCTTTTTGAACCCCAACAAGATAATGTACTATGTCGTCTCGAGAGCATTTAGTTACATCTTGAACAGGATACCTTTCTTGTTTCAATTCATCCAACCTGTTTAAAAGATCTCGACGAAGAGCGCGACGACCAAGGGGTTTGAGAGCGATAGGTACAACACGAGTAAGATTATAGGGAAAAAGAGGCTGATGATTCGCAAGAGGACCCTTACCATAAATGGCATCAGCCAAAGCAAGACCTATGTCTCCTCGGCTGTCTTTATCAGCATCATACGTCTCAGGTGTAACACCTAGTATACAGGGACCTTTGTAAGCCATAGATTCTTAGAGGAGTATATACTTTTAAATCTTTCTATTTGTTACCTCTTTTAAGTAACATAATTAAGCCTTATGTTCTAAAGAGTATAACCTGAGCAAAAAGACTAAAGACTATATAAGCTCAAACACCTACACACGCTCATGAAAGGATTTATCGTCTATGCAACCTATAAATTAGTGAACGATACAACCCACGTCATCCTTTCAGGACGGCTTGAAAACGGACAATCATTCATAACCACAAACAAAATTGAACCCTATTTCTTCATAAAAAAAACAGACGCTAAAAAGAACGCCCCTCTTCTCTCAAAATACAACGTTGAAGAAGGCACGTTCAAAACGTTTCATGATGAGCCGGTCACAAAAATAAGCCACACCTCTCAAACCGACTTGAATAAAATAATAGAAGTCTTACACAAAAAAGAAATGGACACCTACGAAGCAGACATAAAGCCCCACACACGATTCATGATAGATGCTAATCTTCTTGGGAGCATCACCCTCAAAGGGGAGTACACTCCCGGAGAACGCGTCGATAGAATTTACAACGAGCCCGAAATAACCTCAAGTTCATTCACTCCTAAACTAACAACCCTTTCCATAGATATAGAATCAGATAAAGATTCAGACAAACTCTTTTGCATAGGTTTGTACGGGGAAAAGCACAAAAAAGTATTCATTGTAACCGACAAAAAACTAAACGATGCCGTCTCCTGCACCGACGAAGCAGACTGTTTAGAGAAAGTAAAGGCCGAGATACTACGACTCGACCCAGACATCATCACAGGCTGGAACATTGCAGACTTTGATTTCCCCTATCTTAAAAAAAGATACGAAGAAAACAAAATAAGTTTTGACATTGGACGTGATGCAAGCGAGACCCGCATGCGTATCAGTGGAAATTTCTTCAAAGACTCAACCGTAAGTGTAATGGGAAGACAAGTGCTCGATGGATTAAATCTCATAAAAGACCCCTTCATTAAAGAAGCACCTTCCATAAAGAACGCCGACTTTGATTCCTGGACACTTGAAGATGTGGCTCAAGCTCTTCTGGGAGAGGGTAAACTCCTCAAAGGAAAAGGACGACATGAAGAAATCACCCGACTTGCAACTTCTAAAGATACAAAAGATCAACAAAAACTTGTAGATTACAACCTCCAAGATTGCCGACTTGCCTATAAACTTCTCGAAAAAACAAAAACCCTCGACCTAGCCATAGAACGCTCTCAACTCACCGGTCTTCCCATGGATAGACTTACCGCATCAATAGCTGCATTTGATTCGCTCTATATACGAGAAGCCCGTAACCGCGGTCTTGTCTCTCCAACAACCCGGTACTCAAACAAAGAAGAACGCATTAAAGGAGGATATGTTATGGATTCTGTTCCAGGCATTTATCACAACATCGTCGTACTTGACTTCAAATCTCTCTATCCTTCCATAATTAAAACCTTTAACATAGACCCTGCTTCATTCCTTGAGAAAAAAGAGAAAGGCTCGATAGAGTCTCCTAATGGAGCCCATTTCAAGAACCAAGAAGGTATCCTTCCTGAAATAATAAACAAACTCCACGAAGCACGTGAACGAGCAAAACGAGAAGAGCGCGAGTTGGCAAGTTATGCCATAAAGATTATTATGAATTCGTTCTTTGGAGTCTTAGCAAGCCCCAACTGTCGTTATTTCTCACTTGATATGGCAAACGCAATCACCCACTTCGCCCAATACATAATCAAGCTTACGGCAGAAAAAATAAAAGAAAAAGAGCACGACGTTATTTACTCAGACACTGATTCGGTGTTCGTAAACGCTCAAGGGAACCATAAAGAAACAGAAAAGATCGGGCTCGAGTTAACAAAGTACATTAACGATTTTTACACCGAACTCATCAAAAAAGAATATCATCGCCATTCCTACCTCGAGCTTGAGTTCAAAAAACATTACAGCGCATTTCTCCTTCCTCCAACGAGAGGAACAGAAAAAGGCTCAAAGAAACGTTATGCAGGTCTTGTAGAAACAAAAGGGAGAGAAGAATTAGAAATAACCGGACTTGAAGCCATTAGAGGAGATTGGACCGATGCCGCTCAAGAATTCCAACGCGAGTTACTAATGCACATATTCAAACGAAAGGAATTCGTCCCCTTCATCAAAGAGTATGTGAAGAAAATACTCGAAGGAAAAATGGATGACAAACTCATATATAGAAAATCGATTAGGAAAGAACTCGATCAGTATACCAAAACGACCCCTCCTCATGTAAAAGCCGCTCGCCAGCTGGATACGTTGGAATCAAGCGTGATTGAGTATTACATAACTGAAGAAGGACCCGAACCTCTTCAAAAACTCAAACATAAACTCGATTACAAACATTATATTGAGAAACAGATAAAGCCCATAGCAAATACCATTCTATTCTTCTTCAATAGAACGTTTGATGATATACTGAAAGAATCAAAACAAACTAAGCTCTTCGGTTAAATCTCAAACACGACGCCTTTTTTGCCCACGTTAACCACTCGAACTCCATCCAGTTTCTCATCGGCTCCAGCCGCTTCATGAATATGTCCGTGAATGAGCAAATCGGGCTTAAATTTCTTGATAGCCTTCCGGATAGACGCACTTCCACTAATTCCTGAAAATTCAGACTTACTTCCTGAAGGATGCATATGGGTCACCATAACTTTCTTCTCTATCCCTTTCAGCCCAGCATGTGCATCTTCAAGCGTTTTCATCAATTCTCGTTCAGATAGTGAAGTGAAAGGACCAATATCTGCCCCTCCTGCACCAAAAAAACCAACATGTTCGTAACGAGCAGCGTATCCATGAATATTTTTCATCCCATAAAACTGGGCGAGAAAATCAGTCGTAGCAAAAGAATCCCAATTACCGGGCAAGAGCAATACTTTGGTGCCGTTCTCTTTAAACGGTTTGATAAGATTAGGCGTATCCATAAGCCCCGTTATATCTCCACATAACACAACAACATCAATATGTTCTTTCTGTGCGCGCTCAGCAAGTTTCTTAGTCGCTCGCGTATCTCCGTGAATATCCGAAGCCGCAAGGATACGAAGTTTCTTTCTCATACCGGAATAAAACAAGCCGCTATTAAAAAGGTTGTCGTCGAGTAAGAAGCATTATTTCTGGGTGACAGTGATTAACTACTCGCTTAGATAACAATTTATGAGAAAAGTTTAAAAGCACCCTGCTTATCGCACATATAGGTTCAAACACATATGTCAGAACAGATAAAAGACAATTTCGATGTATTCTTCCGACGAAAGCCGGCCTTAATGCTTGTAGCTCTCAAGAAGCTCACCAAGGCCCGATACGGCTCTATTTTAGCCAAAGAAGTTGACTGTACCTACAGCCATGCCGTAAAGATTCTTCAAACCTT
>CAZVXB010000043.1:0-4201 GCA_964630965.1 Candidatus Woesearchaeota archaeon
CTCGGGTTGAAAGATGGATGAGTCTTGTTGGCACAAATAATCTCACTAAATTTTCCAGATATGAGGTTTGGAAACGTTTTGGTTTCTGTCCAACAAACACAACGTTTAATGAAAGGGAAGATATTTTAAAGGGTAAAATTGACCTTTCTTTAGGGCCCATAGTTTAGTGGATAGAATACGAGGCTTCGGAAATTACCTTCGGGTTTTTGAAGCAACCTTGTGACGGGGGTTCGATTCCTCCTGGGCCCATGTCGTAATTATAGAATAGTTACTAACACAATATTTATATAGTCTGAAGGGACCGTTTATTTATGGCTGTTTCATCTCGCCTTATGGTTTTTTTGGTTGTAGCTTTGGTTATCACGGGACTTGCCCTTGTGTATACAGCACTTCCTCTCTTTGTTTCAAACGCACCTATTGAAAAGAAGGCTGTTCAAGAGGAGTATGTTCCCCCTCGGGCTCAAGCCACACTTGACGTATTTGATGCCGATACCGATCCCTATCGAACGTCTATTATAACGCATGGTTCTGATGATTCTGACGATAACAGTATTTCGGGACTTGTTGCCTATTTCTCCTTCGATGAAGAATTTGATAGCGACTCGTTTAAAGATTCTGAAAACAACTACGAGGCTCACTGTTCTGGCACGTTATGTCCTGAAAGTGGAGTTCAAGGGTATGAAGGAAAGGCTATCGAATTTGATGGTTCTGATGACCTTGTTGTTCTTGAAAATGCTAATGCCTTGCGATTCACCAATGCTCTTTCGGTATCTTTCTGGTTTAAAGGAGATTCTCCCAGCCACCGACAGTTTTTGGTAGGTACTTGGGATGGTCGACTTAACACTCTCGGATGGCATGCTGATGTAGTTCGAGGAGGGATTTGTGAAGGTATGGACTTTTATGTTTCTGAAGACGGTACAGCCGGAGATGATCAACACAGAGCATATCGACGTACCTGTGATGAGACGTATATGGATAATCAATGGCACCATTATGTTGGGGTGTTCGAACCTAACGAGCGTCTTGAGATGTATATCGATGGTCATCTTGTTGGAACTACCGTAGGGAATGTAACTGCTCTTGATGGGATCTTTAGTGGTACCGGACCTATTAGACTTGGTTCCGGATTTGGTTACAATACTGAGCCTGGTCACTTTGAAGGATTGATGGATGAACTGTACCTCTTTGACCGAGCTCTTTCCGCTGATGATATTGAGGAGTTATACACCAGATAACATGCGAAAACTATATAAACTTCAAGGTCATTCGTTTGAGATGAATAAAACTACTCTTTTGGTAGCAAGTGTTCTTCTTGTAGCTCTTACCGTCTTTTTGTTTATTTCAAACGCGCCTGTTGAGAAAGCAACGGTTTCTCCCGAGAAAGCTTTCTCATTCGTACCTCGAAGTGTCTTCTTAACGTTTGATGATACGGTTGTTGCAGATGGTGAAGATGCTTGTTCAGGTTATACTCCCGGAACGACTTGTACTTCAACTAATATTGGTACTCGTTCTTGTGCTGCTCGCGGTGGCGGTGCTTGTGCTTGTACTTGCCTTAACTCTGGTTCAGGTAATACTCCTGCTTGGGTTTGTGGCGTCTGCTCTAGTGGCAAGTGTGATTCTTTCGGTATGAAGTGCGAGAAGAAAGGCGACGCTAATGCTGTTGTTGCAGTTCCCTAGGCGATGAAATCTAATCTTTGGCAGGTAGCTACAGGCACTGTTCTTGGTGCGGCTTTGGGTTTCTTTGGAGGATATTATCTTCATTTTCGTTCTCCTATTGCTCCTCTTAAATGGGAAGTCGAGGCCTTTTGGGGCAGCACTGATGATGATGCAGGGTCAAATGCACGTGCGCTTGGAGATCGTTATGCTATCTACATGGCTCGAGCTGACGTAGATGGGGACGGTGTTTATGACCTTAAAGCTCATTCTTATGCACGATGTATTACTCCTGAGAGAATGGATGTAGCGCTTGAGGCGTTTGGGGAGAAGGTCTCTGTAGGAGCTCGCCTATTATCGAATAAAGCACCTATTGACTATGTTGCTCGACCGGATATTCTTAATCACTATGGTTCTTCTCTTTCTTCTTTAGAAGGGTTTAACATGAAGGATTATACTACTGTTGATCAACAATCTTTTGATGATTCTATGGGGTATGCTGTTAACCGATTTGGCTCTCGCTTCATTCATTAAACGCAACGTTTAAGAAATACTTTCTATTATACAAACTACGATGGCATCGAAAGGAGACAAGGGACTTAGCGTCAAAAAATCAGATGATTTTTCCGCCTGGTATACTGAAGTTATTCAGAAAGCTGAATTGGCGGATTTACGTTATAACGTGAAGGGCTTTTTGGTCTATCAGCCCTGGTCTGTGCTTGCTATGGAAAACATTTATGACTTGCTTGAGCGGGCGTTACAGAAAAAAGGGCATAAGCCGCACTGGTTCCCTGTTGTTATTCCCGAAAGTAATCTGAAGAAAGAGTCTGCACACTTGAAAGGGTTTACTCCCGAAGTCTTTTGGGTTACGCATGGGGGGGAGAGTAAACTTGAGGAACCGCTTGCGCTTCGTCCAACGTCTGAAACTGCCTTCTACCAAATGTTTGCACTTTGGTTGCGCTCGTATAAACAGTTGCCTATGAAGACATACCAACGCGCACAAGTGTTTCGATATGAGACAAAGGCAACTCGACCCTTTTTACGAGGGAGAGAGTTTTATTGGATTGAAACACACTGTCTCTTTCCCACCCGTGAAGATGCATTGAAACAAGTGCATGAAGATATGGATACAACTCAAGAAGTATTACATGATGAACTAGGATTGCCGTTCATTTTCTTTGAGCGACCCGCATGGGATAAATTTCCTGGAGCGTATAGAACGTTTGCTGCGGATGTGTTAAATCCCGATGGTAAATTTGTTCAGCAACCTTCTACACACGTGATTAATCAGAATTTTCTTGAGGCTTTTGATGTGAAGTTTAAAGATAAGGATGGAAGTGAAAAGACTCCTTGGTCGACCTGTTATGGCCCTGCTGTCTCACGTATTCTTGCGAGCGTTATTATTACCCATGGAGATGACAAGGGGTTGCGATTTCCCTGGTCTATTGCTCCGCTCCAGGTCGTGTTTGTTCCGTTAAGCGAAGATGCTGAAAAGAAGGCACACCAGCTTGCTAAACAATTGCCTGAAGGAACGAGATACGAAATCGATCTTCGTGATGTAAGTCCTGGAGAGAAGTTTAACACCTGGGAATTGAAGGGAGTGCCGTTACGTATTGATATAGGGGATAAGGAGTTAAAGGAAAAGAAAGTTAGTGTATTTAGACGGGACACCAATAAGAAAGAGTTTATCGGGGAAAAGGAATTTGCTTCGTTTGTTAAGAAGATAGGGGATGAATTTGATGTTACGCTCACTAAGCAGGCAGACGCGGTTTTCAAGGGACGTGTTAATGATGCTCATTCTATTAAAGATATCAAATCACTTGTTGAGAAAGGGCATGTTGCCCGAGCTGGTTTTTGTTCGGTGGGGCCCGAAGGGGAAGGATGTGCGGAAAAGATTAGAACTCAAACGGACGCGCAGGTGCGCGGAACAAAGCTCGAAGGGGAAAAAGTTTCAGGAACGTGCGTTGTATGCGGAGACGCAGCCCATCATATTGTGTACATAGGTCGGAGTTATTAATATGAATCCTGGGGATGTTGTAACCTTGCGCCTTGCACGTGAAGAACTTACCTGTACTGTGCTTGAAAGTAATGATCCTTCGATTGTTCTTGTTAAGCTCTCGTCGGGATATAACATCGGTATTCCTAAAGATCATGTGCTTGACTCGAAGGTGATAAAGGCGTTTCACCAGGAGAAGAAGACGTTTTCTCTTAGTTCTACAAAAGGGTTACGTACGGTCGGGCTTGTGGTAACGGGTGGAACTATTGCCTCAAGTGTTGACCCTAAAAAAGGAGGAGTAAGTCCTCTTACTAGTTTAAGTGACTTTGCTCGTTTTTATCCAGGTCTTTTTGAAAAAGTAAATGTTAAACGTGTTGAAGTCCCCTTTACAAAATTCTCTGAAAATATGGTTCCTGAAGATTGGATTCTGCTTGCAACCTCTGTAAAAACATTACTTGACGACCCTGAGATAGAAGGCGTTATTGTTACTCATGGTACCGATACGTTGCACTACACGGCAGCGGCACTTTCTTTCTTTTTAAGAAATCTGAC
>CAZVXB010000044.1:0-3910 GCA_964630965.1 Candidatus Woesearchaeota archaeon
CAGACTCCTTTTCCATATGAAATAGAGGTTTGAGTAACGATAAGTTTATAATTAACTGTGTTCCTTCTTTAGAATTAAAGAGGTTATATGACAGCTGCACTCGATAAAATATTTGATTCTTTTGCTGGTCGAAGCTTGTTTAAAAATAAATCTGTTTTACAAATTAATTATACACCTGAAACTATTCCTCATCGTAATGAACAAATAGAATTAGTAGGGTCTATTCTCGCTCCTGCCCTTAGAGGAGAACGAGTAAGTAACCTTTTTGTCTATGGAAAAACGGGTACCGGAAAAACACTTTCTGTAGCTTACGTTAGTAACGAACTTAAAAAAAGAGTTAAGGATTCTGGTAATGATTTCTTAAATGTTATTTACATTAATTGTAAACTTAAGAAAGTTGCCGATACTGAATATAGAATTCTTGCTGAACTTATTCATCACTTAGGTGGAACCGTTCCTGCAACTGGTCTTCCAACAGATGATGTTTATAATCGATTTGTTGAAATAATTGATAGAAAGAAACAACTTGTGCTCATTGTGCTTGATGAAATCGACCAGGCTGTAAAAAAGATTTCAGATGGGTTTCTTTATACTCTTACTCGTCTTAATTCAGAGCTTAAACAAGCTCAAATAAGTCTTATTGGTATTAGTAATAGTCTTACCTTCATGGATGAATTAGACCCCCGAGTGCGAAGCTCGTTAAGTGAAGAAGAACTTGTTTTTCCACCTTATAATGCTCTTCAATTACAAGACATTCTTAAAGAACGTTCTTTACAAGCATTTACAGAAGGAATCATTCAAGAAGGGGTTTTAGCTAAATGTGCCGCATTCGCTGCACGTGAGCATGGTGATGCACGAAGGGCCCTTGACCTTCTTCGAGTTGCAGGAGAACTTGCGGAACGAGAAGCTTCCCCACGTATAGAGCTTCGTCATATAGATGATGCTAATCGCAAGATAGAACGAGATAAGATGCTTGACATCATTGAAAACGAACCTAAGCAATTTCAACTAGTACTTTATTCTATAATTAATTTATTGGAACAGCAACCCTCTATTTCTATATTTACAGGAGATATTTACAACAAATATCAAGAAATCTGCCAACTTTCTAAGAATGAAATTTTGACTCAACGAAGAGTGTCAGACATTATTGCTGAATTTGACATGTTAGGAATTATTAATGCTCAAGTTATAAGCAAAGGAAGACAAGGAAGAACAAGAGAAATTAAGCTTATGATTCCTGTTACTATTCTTCCCAAGGCTAAAGAAATCTTATCATCGTCTCTTGAACTATGAACTCAGATATACTTCGTCTAATCAATGAACGAGGAGTTTTGCTTCAGCGTGAGCTTTTTGAACTTTTGATGCAGTTCGATGATCCTGTTAGTGCACGTGCATTTCTCGATATCCTTGAGCGAGCATGTGGACAAAAGATGATTACTACCACCACTCTTTCAACTCACTTAGATTCATTTGCTCGAGGAGTTAATACTCTTCCTGAAAATGTTCGTCAAATGATTCATACGACTTTTGTTACTATAGGGGTTCGTATAGAAGTTAAAAGCATTACTAGTTCTGTTCCTATTTCCTCTGGAAATTCTTCTTCCACAAACTCTCTTAAATATCAGGTCTTTTATTCAGATACTAAGACGAAGGACAAAATAGGGGTTACTGATTTTGTAGGTCATTTTAGGGCTCGATACCAACAAATTCAACGAATTTTAATGCAAAGACCAGACGTTCAGAATCTTATCGCCCTTAATAAAATTCCTCGAGATAGACAGCGCTTTACTGTTATAGGTATCGTTGCTGAGAAAAGAGTAACAAAAAACAAAAATCTTATGCTTGTTATAGAAGACTTAACGGGTAGAATGAGTGCTGTTGTCAGGGCAGATTCGGAATGTTTTTCCAAGGCAAGCGAACTACAGTTAGATGATATTGTTGCATTCAGGGCAACCGGAGGACGAGATTTTCTTTATGTTCATGATATCGTTTTTCCTGATTCTTTTCGAGAGCGAGTTCGTTTCGAAAGCGATCAATGCATAGCTTTCGTTTCTGACATCCACTGTGGGAGTCACAAGCATCTCGGGTCCGAATTCAATAAGTTCTTAGACTGGCTCAATAGTGGTGATGAACTTGCGCGTAAAATTTCATTTATCTTCTTTGTTGGAGATAATGTTGATGGGGTGGGTGTTTTTCCCGGTCAAGAACGTCTTCTTGCTCTTAAAAGCTTGAAAGAACAATATTCTTTGTTGGCACAGTATCTTCGTCGAGTTCCTCCACACATAACTATGTTTATGTGTCCTGGTCAGCACGATTCTGTTAGGGTTGCAGAGCCACAACCCGTAATTGATAATTTCTATGGAGAACCTCTTTATTCTATTCCTAATCTTGTGCTTGTTTCGAATCCTACTACGGTAAAACTTTTTGAAGGAGAGTCTGAGTTTCGTGTTTTGATGTACCACGGGGCGAGCATACATTCGTTTATCAACGAAATAAGTGAATTGCGCCTTCTTAAGGCACATCGTTGTCCAGCTAAGGCAGTTCGTCACATGCTCAAACGAAGACATTTGGCTCCTTCTCATGGTGTAAGTACAAGCATAGTCTACGTACCTAATATTCAGAAAGACCCTCTTGTCATCTCTGAAGTTCCTGATATTCTTTGTACGGGGGAAGTTCACCGATTAGATGTAGAAAATTATAATGGCACTCTTATTCTCACAGGAAGTTGTTGGCAATCGCAGACAGAATTCGAAGAAAAGGTTGGAAATGTTCCTGACCCTTGCAAGGTACCTATCTTCAATCTCAAGACTCGGGAGCTTAAAGTTCTTGATTTTACATAACTATGATGCTTGATTCCTATTTTGCTTCTATAGATAATGAAGTTAAGCGAGCGTATGCTGTTGCTGAAAGTGCACGGGCTAAGGGGTTTGATCCTTCTAATCGTGTGGAAATTCCCATTGCAACCTCTCTTGCTGAAAAGGCAGTTGGACTTATATCAGTTATTTACCCTCAGCTTAACAATCCAGCTATAGTTCAAAGAATAATTGAACTTGAGAAAGAATACGGTTCACTAGAAATGTCTGTATCTCTTAAGATAGCAGAGGAAGTGGCACGCGAGCAATTTTGTAAATTTGAAAATCTTTTACAAGCAATTGATGCAGGAATACGCGTTGGTTTTGCTTATACTACTATAGGGGTTGTTTCTTCTCCTTTGGAAGGATTTACCGGACTTAAAGTTGGAAAGACTGCCAACGGTGAAGAGTATCTCATTGCTTCATTTTCAGGACCTATTAGAAGCGCAGGAACTACGGCTGGATGTGTTGTTCTTATGATTATTGACTATTTACGAGAGACATTTGGATTTGCAAAATACGATCCAACTGAAGACGAAATTAGACGATATGTTACTGAAAACTATGATTATCACGAGAGAGTTACCAACCTGCAATATTTGCCTACCGAAGAAGAAATTGCTTTTTTGGCTAAGAACCTTCCCATTCAAATTTCTGGGGAGCCTACCGAAGACAGGGAAGTATCCAATTATAAAGATCTCCCTCGAATAGATACCAATTTTATCAGAGGAGGTATGTGTCTTATCTTTTCTGAAGGTCTTGCTCAGAAAGCACAGAAAGGGCTTTTATTGCTTAAACGTGCACAGGAACGAGGGTTTGTTGCTACAGGATGGAATTTTCTCTCAGATTATATTATTCTTCATAAAAAACGTGAGAAGGGAACTACGGACACTTCTCCTACCTACATTAAGGATCTTGTTGCAGGTAGACCTGTTTTCGGACATCCTTCGCGTTCTGGCGCTTTTCGTTTCAGATATGGTCTTTCTCGGACCAATGGGTTTTCAGCAGCAGCAGTTCACCCTCCACCACGGTGAGGACGCGGTCCATGCCGGGAT
>CAZVXB010000045.1:0-3715 GCA_964630965.1 Candidatus Woesearchaeota archaeon
TAAGCGGTGCCCATGAAATCATACGTTCTCAACACCGACGAGCTATTTAAAGATTTTCTCGTTTAAACCTACACGATTAACGTTATTTCGATTCCTGAAAGAACTGGGGATGGAGGGAATCGAACCCCCGACACCACGAGCTTCAGTCGTGTGCTCTCCCACTGAGCTACATCCCCGCAAAACTACCAACAGAAAACCTCTTTTAAATGTTATCGCCGAGCGTTTAAGCCCCTCGAGCAAGGACAAGCAAGGGCTGAATTCCTAATACCCAGAAACTATCCATATAATCTGTTGTCTTTGCACCTTCTCTAATCTTAGCAGAATGATAGACGGAGAAAGAGGACGGCAAAGGCATCCCTCGTAGAGCATCCTTTCCTTCCTGCGTAAGACAGGTATATTTCTCTATACATCCCTTTGATAAGAATTCTTGGGCCTCAGATATCTCTTCGGAACCAACTCCTACAAGTCTTCGTGCATCTCTTCCAAGTGCAAGTAATTCGCCGGCCCATCCATATGTCGGATTTGCTATGCTTCCCTCAATCGCAGAACATCGAGTTACGAGATAGGTGTTTCCTTTACGTTCATCAACACCAAACGAGAAAGAATGATTATTGATTACAACATGTTCAAGATCATTAACTGAAGATCGGTTCCCTTTAAGTCTGCCCTTTATGAACGAGTCTATCTGTTGAACCGTAACAGGAAAACGCATAAACTTAGCCTTATTCTGATATTTTTAAAGATGTGTGTGCTATAGAAAAAGTTAAGAATAGGTACCTTGGAGAGCATGTATGGTTTCACAAGAAAAACCAATCACACTTGACGTTAGAGAGTACGAACCTATTCCTTTCCCAGGTATGCTCTTTACAGCGTATGCCAAAGAAAATCCTCGTGGATGCGAGCACCCTCCTCGAATAGAGGGTATATTCAAAGAACATACCTGTTATGTAAAACTGAAAAGCCCCTATTACCAGGGAGATCTTGAGTTAGAAATGCCCTTTCGATTTTTAGTTGTAGCAGGTCCCTTTACAAGGAATCACCATAACTATGCAAATGTAATTCCCTTCCGACCAATAACTTCTGGTGAATCTACGTTACTGAGCTTGATAACCTCTCTTGAATTTAATCTACTCAAGGACGTCGCCCGAGGGCACCACAAAAAAGTAAACTTCGCCAGCCCCGAGATTGAAGCAGATTTCAAATATCTTGAAGGACTTCGTAATCGAGGCGTTCGTTTCTAATAAAAAAGTGAGTCGGCAACGCAGACTTTCGTCCGCGAAGCCGCGAACACGTGCGTGTTCTCGGGCATAGGCCAGATTCTGTCGAATGTCGTTTTCCTTTCGGTAACGAACCATGCGTGCTAACATCTGACTACGCGTGCGGCTAAGGCACTTGCATCCACGGAGGCGCCCGTGTCAAGAACTTTTGTTCTTGAGCACCTCGAGAATTCTCATTCTCGACGTTTCATCCTATCCTTGCGCGCATAGCTCCCTGCATAGTTCATAGCGCGCGCAATGGCGGTGTCGTTTCTGTTGCGTGGCTTGGCCTCGCGACCAGCCGTCTTTCAACGGACCGTGTTGCGTCACAAAGTGACGGATGTCCGGACCTTCCTCAGGAGAAAACTCATGTCAGTTCTTGCCCATTCAAGGACACTCCCGGAGTTAGCTGCCCGACTCACTCCAAAAGAGACATTAAGGGCTTTTTAAACCTTAGTCCAGTTACTTTTTAAACTGCCCTTCCTTCTATAATCAATGAAAAAAGAGGTACGTCAGGAGACGTTCATTCACTGGCTTATTCCAGGCAGTATGACGCTCGCGTTGTTTATAGGGTACGCTTTGCTCATAGCTGTTTTTCTCTATCTCCTCGATCAAAAAGTTAACACAGGGTTTGGATTCGCGGAAGTTATGTTTTCACTTGGTGCTTCATTTCTTTGGGTCGCGTTTCTTAATTGGGTAAAGTCAATCATCAACAAGAATCCTTACCTTGGTCTTATCATCGGTCTTGTTATAGTCGTGCTTCTTGCAAACGCTCTGTTCATACGCTACAAGGGCCCCAACACGCTCATCTTCTCCGCAATAGGTGCCTTATCAAGCGTAGGCTATCTCATGTATCTCTTCTTTAAAGCTCGGACAGAAGACGCCGTTAGCACTAAATGACTCAAGCCGAGCTCGTTGCGTATTTAAAACAAGGAAGAGAACGTGGATTTGAGCTCTCGTTATTAAAGAAGAACTTACTTGAAGCAGGATTTTCCTCACACGACGTCGAAGACGCAATTCGCTCGCTCCCAGCACGACCTTCCGTTTCAAAACAGGAGTCTTTCCACGAATCTTCAAACACAGAAGAATGTTCATTTTTCAAAAAGTTCGTGTATGCCACTACACATCCTCACACGCTTGTCGAACGTACACGAAACGAGTCTTTTCTTTCTACCTTCCTGTTCAATGAGCTCATATCAGTAGCACCCTTTATGATTCTCTCGCTCGGTCTGATGCTGGCAGGTCGACTCCTTCCAGCACAAATTCCAGTGCAATTTGTTTCTCTGCTTTCTTCCGGTGCTGAGGGCTCTCTTATTTTTCTCCTTCTAGGGCTCGCAGGATTTTCGTTTATCGTTCTTCCCACGTTCGTTTTAGGAAGTGCACTCTCTATGCATCTCATGGTAAAAATAGTTCGAGGACAGGGATTGTATAGAGAGACCTACAAAAGCGTCGTGTATGGTACCACGCTGGCGTTTATTCTTATTCCAATTTTACTTGTGTTATCGTTAATTCCTCCGGCCGGCATGCTTATCGCAGGTTCCTTAATCGGGGTCACGCTTATTAGCTCATTCATTCTAACGACACGCGCACTTGCATCCTATCACGATCTTTCACTCATGAAATCGTTCATAGCAACCTTTCTGGGTGCGTTTGTGTTCTTTGCTCTTCTGGCTGGCATAATCGTAGGCATAGCTCTTTTGAGTTCTCAACCTCCTCAATTCGATCTTGCGTAGTTTTAAGTAGCCCCCTGATGATTTTTTATAATGCATTGGATTGCACGACGTCATCGATTCGAACGAGAATACAAACGGCTCATAGAGAAACACTCTTTTAACGAAACGTCCTGTTATGGATGTTATACGTCCGAAATCGCTTCTCAAGCGCGAGAGCTCGCAGGCATTCCTCATCCTCAATACGCCCCGCATCTTGGCCGAGCCATAGTCGGAGGACTTGTGAGTCTCATTTCGTTAGGTGCAGGGTGTGCTGCTTATGAGATTTCAGATAATTCATTCATCGTTACAGGCGCAGCCTTCTTGGGAGGGTTATCAGCCCCGGTTCTTCTTGTCGGGGCAAGCTCTCTAGAGGAATCAATTACCACAAAGATATATCGCAAAGCGCTTAGTAAACATATAGAAAGAAGAATGGCTAGAAACGAGTTGTAGAAAAATCAAACAACGCGCGTACGTACACAGATACAAAAGCGGATTCTCTAATCTTCATATAGAATGTCATTGAGGCTATTAGTAGTTGCATGCTGAATTCCTCGGGTTCTTGGAACTTACACATCAACTCTATCAACGTTGTCTTTTACAACGGCCTTTGTTGACTCGTCTCGCGGGTCGCTTCGTGCTTAGATGCTTTCAGCACTTATCGACGTACTGCGTAGCTGCGCGGCCTGCCATATGACAACCGCTCACCAGAGGCAGCCGAGTATCGTTCCTCTCGTACTAGATACTCGT
>CAZVXB010000046.1:0-3506 GCA_964630965.1 Candidatus Woesearchaeota archaeon
GCACCCTTTAGCTCGATATAAGCATTTTCTGCATTAGCCTTGGCATAGGTAAGATTAGTAACGAGGGCCCGAATGTTCTCTTTACCGGGGCCGATTGATTCTAAATACTTGTCATACTGTTCTGGTTTCTTGAGAGAAAAATCATAGGCATGTAAGGCTTGCTTTAGTTGTTCGTCCCCTCCCTCTTTGAGTCTTGCTGACTCTGCATTAATTGAATGTAGTACGTTGAATGCACGTTCGGCTCCAAGAGTCACATTGTTAAGACGCTCGGACCAACTCCGCGTATTGAATCGTTTAAGATCGTCTTTGGGATTGTACATGGTCTGACCGTCGAAATAATTGACGCCAGTTCGAGGGAGACTTCCGAGTTGTCCAGTGCTTTCGTCTATGACTGCTATTTTTTCAACAATCTGTTCTCCCTTGGAATTCTTAACGAGCGTTTCAGGTTCGGGAAGCCCGTTGCTTGAGTGGAAAGTTACAATAATATTTCCATCAGGGTCAAGATCATGTGCTCGTTCGATGGCACTTGTCATCTCACGTTCGGCTTGAATGCGCTGTTGTTCGTCCCACCCTCCACGGCCGACGCCCGTTGGTTCGACGAGGGGACCGTGAAACGTTAATTCAACACCTGCGAGTTTCTTGAGGCGATTAATTTCTTTGAAATGTTGTTTAGGGATGTTGTCAATGAGACCTAACGCGCCCTCTCCTTGGCCACCTATGTTGACTCCTGAAACTTCAATATTGCGAATACCTGTGCTTATTTTCTTTGAGACTGCGTCTATTTGATTTGCGGTTTGAGGATTGCTCGGAGCTGAAAAGACACCTGCGAGACTGGAGAAACCCGTATAGGGAGAATTAGACCCTGTTGAGTAACGAGGTTTGAGCATGTAATCAGCCCCGGTATAAATTTCAGGAGGCAAGGAGTAATCAGTCATGAGTAGTATATATAAGAAGTTTATTTAAAGCTAGCGTCGACGCGACTTTACTCGGTTGGCGTTCTCAAGAGTATCTTCTCGGTATAAGTCATACCTCCGATCTTCCTGCCACGGGGAACGTAACGGAGTTATTTCGTTGGGAAAGGGACGACCCAACGCGTGTTCTTGGGGAGGGATGAACGAACGAGGCTCGATGGAAGGTGATGAAAGTGGTGTGCGGGAATGCATTCCCACGCGTGCATCTGCTTTTGATTGGGAATGCATGGTGTACCGAGGAGTATTGTTCTGTGTTGAAATAGCAGTATAGAGTTGAGCGTCGGATGGTGCGTTTGTACGTGCCTGCTCAATCTCTCGCACTCGAGGTTTAACCTCTTCTGATTCAGAAGGACGAGGAAGGTTCTGGCGGAGCGTGGGTGCGGACGCACGAGAAATAAAAGAAGACTCTTGTTGAGATTCGAGTTGCTCGACGTCAGACTCTAAGTCTACACTTTGTGTTTTAGTCCTCGTTTCTACTATCTTTATCTTTGAAGGGATATCTCGAACAATCGGGCGCTTTTTCCTCTTTTGAGCCACAAACAGAGAAGGAGGAGAAGTATAAGATTCTTACGATTACCAGCTTGGCATTTGGTGAGCTTTCTTGTACGTCTCGAAGAGTGTTTTACATTTATCTCGAGCATCTATGATGGCTTGAGAGCGAAGTACCTTTTCATAGTCTGTATCGGGTTTGAGCTCTATTTTCTTTTTGTCTTCCTTTTTTTCTTCTTTCTTGCTTGGCTTGAGCCATGAGAAAAGAGCAGAGAAAGGATTAGAATCGTCTGACGTGTCCTCTTTTTTCTTCTCTTCTTTTTTAGGATTAAGAAAATCATCTATATCTTTTTCTATTTGCGCCAGGCTATCGGTGGTTGCACCATCTATCAACCCAAGCACGTCTTTGAAATCATCCTTACCTAGCTCTTCTTTAAGCACCGCAATCTCATCTTCGGTAAGTGCGAAGCCAAAGAAGCTCACTTCAGTCCGTCCTCCGAAACTAAACCCTTGTTGACCTGAGCGTTGAGGGATTCCCCTAAATTTGAAATCAACTAGGGCAAGTGAAACATATTTTTTCTTGGTTACCTGGGCGAAGAAATCAGGCAAGTCTCCTGTTTTGACATCGTCTTCAGGGTCGTAGGGTGCTTGCGCGAGCACAGACAGTTCGAGAAGGATGGTGTTGAACGTGGTAACGAGGGCTGCCGACTCAGACGCGTTTTGTTCCAGCTTACGTGCCGTATCGAGATAGGGCTTAACCCATCGAGCGTAGAGTTTGATGGCACTGACCTGACTTTGAAGATATTTTCGTTCTATTTCAAATCGCTTCTTCAACTCGATTTCTGAAACTTCAAGCCATTTGAAGAATTCTACGAGGCGTTGCTGTAAAATACGGCGGACACGCTCGTTCAAATCGAGCCCTCCTTGTTCTGCGCTTCTCGTGACGACTTCGAGGTCTTGAGCAGCCATGAACGCATCGATTAAAGTCACGTAATCATACTGTTGAGCCATGGCCTTAAGAGAGGTATTATTACGCTTTATATCGACGTTGTCGAGCCATATTTGTTTAAGGGCGAGGAGATAAGCATTTTTTTCAGGACCTTTTGCGTTCTTGTATCCATCGTACGTGTCAATGCGCAACTTGAACTCTTTCAAGTCGTAGAGAATATTGAGCACGGACTTGAGCACGGTGTTGACATTGCCTAAAATTTTACTTGCCTCTTCTTGCATACGCGTAGCTTTCTGGCCCATTTCTGAGAAGTGAGCTGAACCGGGAGCGGCTACGAAATTGTCTATTAATTTATCGACCTTTCTGTAAGGGCCGTTTAGGAAGTCAAGAATCCAAAAGTAAATAGGTTCAAGACTTTCAGTGGGAGAATCATATACCAACTTATGGAGTTCGAAGGGAGCTTTGACACCGGGAGCCTCAAGCAATTTCATTCTCGCAGACTCTATATCAAAAAGTTCATTTTGAGGGACTAACTTGGCTTCTTTCGCTGCCGCAAGATAACCTTGCTCTTTGGCTATTTTCTTGACCAGTGCGCGTTTGCTTGGATCACAATAGAGGTCGGGAGCTACCGCGGCGACCAGATTTTGTATATTGACTGCCATCTCTTTTCAGGACGTTTAACGTCGGAGGTTTATTTAAACGTTCCGAGAGTATGTTTAAATAGAAGATAGCTTTTGGTAAGGGATGGGAGTTGATGTGCTTGATTTTACGGATCTTCAGCGGAGAGGTCTGCTGAAACCAACGCGAGTTGAACCGAGAAGTGAAGACGTTATCGATTTTACTCAAGCATCGGGAGCTTCTCAGACCGTGACGCCTGTTCCTCCTGCTGCAACGAGCGATTCGAACTCGGCATTTGATTTTCTTTCGAGTTTTGCCCAGGCAAGTACTAGTTCTCCTTCGAGTACGACACGTTCACCAGAACCACAACTTCCTAGCGATGTGAGTGCTAAGCTGGACACGATTATCAACAAACTTGAGGATACTATGTATAAGATTGAACTCTTGAGCAGTAGAGTTGCTCAGATAGAAGCACGTTC
>CAZVXB010000047.1:0-3426 GCA_964630965.1 Candidatus Woesearchaeota archaeon
AAATAGCTTGTGTACGCCGTCGATGTAAATCCAGGAATCGGTAGTCCAGTCGCTTAGGCAACTCAGTCTTCGAGAAATCGCTTGTATCAATAGGAAGTGTGGCTTCAGCAGGACCAACTACTTCGAACACAGAAGGCACCACTTCACGTCCTCCCGACGCCTTATCGCTTTTTTGTACGACTCCCGTTAGAACAACCGCACTTTCACGCGATACCGAGCCCATAGAAGCATATACTGCAGGTAAAGCCTTATCCTTATGAGCAATAAGTTGAACTTCCCCTGTTTGATCACGAACTACAACAAACCGCACCTTACCTAAGTCGCGCACATCATACACCCAACCCGCAATCATCACGTTTTCACCATGGTCTTTGGCACTTAACGAACCAATGTCCCGTCGTTCCTTTTCAAGCTTCTGAAAATCCATAGAACACTTAGAAAAACCCCGTTTTTAAAAGTTCGTGTGATAAAGTTTATAACGGTCTAAAATGGACACTATTATGGTAAATGCCGCATTAGTGGCCTCAGGAATGTATGTTCCATCTCACGTTCTAGATAATGCCTTCTTTATTGATAGTCCTAATAACCCCTATAAGACGTTTTTAAAATACGATGAATCGGGTAGCCCCGTATATTCAGATAAAGTAACCCAACTTACAGAAGAAAAAATACAAAAAAATACAGGTGGAATACGGGAAAGAAGGAGAATCGCTGAAGGAGAAACATTAACCGATATGCTTGAGCAAGCGTTCAAAGATGCAGCGTTTCCTGCAGAAAAATTAGAAGGAATAGTAATTGGAACTATTTCAGACCCTGCCCAATTTCCTTCAGAGGCATGTAAACTTCAAAGAAGAATAGGGGCGACGAATGTCATTAATGCATACGATGTAAAGGCAGCGTGTTCTGGATTTACTCATGCACTTGATGATGCCCGATTACACGTCCAAGAAAGTAAAGGCTATTGGCTAGTAGCAGGAATTGAAACACTCACAAAAATAACAGATTACAGCGATATTAATTGCAACCTCTTCGGAGATGGATGTGGTCTTGCAATTCTAGGTCCTGCAAAAGAAAACGAAGGTATCCTTGCAACCGCATGTATGAGCGATACATCCGGTCTAGACTATATCTATCGTGGCCCTGACAATAAACTGAGAATGCCTGAAGGCCCAAAGGTTCTCGTCAAAGCAACGAAGGGAATGATAGAGCTTGCTCATAAGTTAAGTGAAAAGGCAGGGATTCCGGAAAGGGAAATAAAACTATATATTCCTCATCAAGCGAACGGAAGAATTATTGATGCAATAGGAGAAAGAATAGATCCAGAAAAGGAAGGAAGAATATTTAGGAATATTGAACACTATGGAAATATGTCTTCGGCAACAGTCCCTATTGCCCTTACAGAAGCAATACGACAAGGAAAAGCGCAAAAAGGAGATCTTGTCACGTTGGTAGATATGGGTTCAGGACTTGCGTTTGGTGGAGCCCTTATACGATTATAATTACCCAACAATCTTCGTAATCAATTCCATCGCTTTCTTGGCATCGAGTTTGCCTTTAAACTGAGCCATCACCAGACCCATATAGGCGTTCGGTCGTAACCCTGGCTTCTGTTTAATGAGTGCTCGAACTTCCCCTTCGAGTTCATTATCATCAATTTTCTCAATCTTCGTTGCTTCTCCCATAGACATGCCCTCAACAAGCCGAGCCATAACCTGACGCACATCACCTGCATCGAGTTTTTTACTCTTGACTTTCTCAAGAATAGTTTCAAGCACACGTTCATTCAATACAGAACATATATCCTCAAACGAACGTTTATACTTCACACTCAATTCAGTACGCCATAATGTAATCATCTTTGCCACGAGAGGAGCATCTAAAGGTATCACGTTCAGAAGTGTGTTAAACTCATCAAGTCCTCGAGGAGTATCCATAACAAGCCCTATCAAATCATCACCGAGTCCTTTCTTCTTAAGTTCAGCCCGAATATCGTGTTTAAGTTTAGGTAATGATTTTTTAAGTCGATTAATACGCTCAAGCCCAATACGTAATAACAATAAATCGGTCTCGGGATACATACGAGCTTTACCGGGCATAGGACGTAAATACTCAGTCTGGCCCGAAGGAAGAGCGTTCCGCACAGCACCTTCAGTTTTCTTTTCCTTAATATCCACAAGTTGACGTTCAATCTCATGGTTGATAGTCGTAACAAACATAGAAGGATCCTGAAATCCTTTAATTTCCACACGCTCGTGTCCTTTGATACTTACATTTACATCTTGTCGAATGGTCCCAATCCCTCGTTTGACTTTGCACGCACGAAGTATATCTCCCAAATGAAGTGCTGCTTCCTTAACCTGTTCAGGATTAGTCATAGCAGGGGCCGTAGCAATTTCAACAAGAGGAATACCCAAACGATCAAGCCGATACACATTTTTTCCTTTTTCCTTCGACACAATACGAGCCGAGTCCTCTTCCAAACATACCGTATCTATAGGAACTCGACCAAAACTCGTCTCGATGTATCCATCATGCGCAATGAGCACCGTCCGTTGAAACCCGCTCGTGTTACTGCCATCGATCACCGTTTTACGCATAACCTGCGTAACCGGATAGATTTCGCAATTGAGTAACAAAGCAATATGCAAGGCAGTATCAAGAGCCTCTTCGTTTATAGGTCGAGGAGGTTCTTCATCGAGTTCAACCAGAGAAATAGTATCGGTATATCCCTCATACTGAAAGACCTTATCTTGTGTTGCTTCATGAGCAGCCGCCACGTCAACCTCTCCCGTCTCTCCTGCCACCGCGTGTAATTTTCGTTGAATGGTGTAGTGAGGCGTATCATTTCGTAGATAACTAGGCGCTCCAGAAAACAACTTAGGCGTGTCAAGCTGTTGATGTATCTCAAGCCCGGCCTTAAATCCTAATGTAGAATAGTCCATAAATCTTGAGCGCGATGATGATTATTAAAGATTACCTTAGAAGAAAGACTAAGAAGCAATATGACGAGCCAGATCGTTAAGCTTGCCTGTTTTAAGAAGAGCATTCCATCTTCGAGCAATATCTCCTTGATTGCAATGAACACCCGTCTCGCGAAGAACATCAGAAGCTACTTCCGCTAAAACAGCTTGAGAAGAAATACCTTGGGTGTAAAGCTCCTGACCTTCATCAATAAGACGTAAAATAGATTTTCTAAAACGCATAGGGGTAAGATAATCAACAGTTCCATCCTTTAAACGTCGAGATTCGGCAAATTCAGGGTGATACATTTTGAAAAAAGACTGTGGATTTGAAGCATAGTTTTTAACGACGATCCCTTCTCGAGGACCGTCACGAAAATCACTTGGTTGATTAAGGACAGAAGTAAGATCTTGAAAGGTAAGACCCTTGCCCTGTGCTAAAGGGCGAAGAGCAATAATATCTTCT
>CAZVXB010000048.1:0-3394 GCA_964630965.1 Candidatus Woesearchaeota archaeon
AATGGTCTTGATTCTGTAAGTGCTCGACAGCGTATTGGTGAAGCTCTTGCTCGCAAAGGAGTGGGCGGTCCGAGCGTTGAGTACAAGCTTCGTGATTGGCTTATTTCTCGTCAACGATATTGGGGTACTCCTATCCCCATTGTTTACTGTGATAGTTGTGGCACGGTTCCTTTGCCTGAAAAAGACTTGCCCGTGTTGCTTCCTGAAAAGGTTACGTTTACAGGAAAAGGAAATCCTCTTGCTACGAACACTTCATTCGTTAAGACGGTTTGTCCTGTATGTGGACAATCTGCTCGGAGGGAGACGGATACGATGGCTACCTTCTTTGATTCGAGCTGGTATTATCTCAGGTATTGTTCTCCTCACAGTCATGATTTATTTGACAGAAAAGCAGTAGAGTCGTGGATGCCCGTCGATCAATATATCGGAGGTATTGAGCATGCTGTTCTTCACTTGCTCTATGCGCGCTTCTTCACTAAGTTCTTGCGCGATATAGGATGGCTTACGTTTGATGAGCCGTTCACACGTCTGTTTAACCAGGGGCTTGTTTTGGCTAAGGGTGGAGAAAAAATGAGTAAAAGCAAAGGTAATGTTGTCACAACGCAGGAGGCGACGAATAACTATGGAACTGATACGACTCGTCTTTTCCTTCTGTTTGTCGCTGGACCTGATAAAGAAATGGAATGGGATGCGCATGGTATCGAAGGATCTTCGCGATTTGTAACTAAGCTTATGGGGCTCTTTGATAAGGTCGGAGGATCGGCGAGTCCTTTGATGGAACATAAATTGAATACTATGCTTAGGGCCGTTGAACATAGTTACGAATCGTTTGAATTTAACAAAGGGATAATTCATTTCATGGAATTTGTTAACTGGTGTGCTGAGCAAGAGAGCGTGCCGAGATTTGTGCTTGAAACGATTCTTCTTACTATTGCGCCGATTATGCCTCATCTTGCTGAAGAACTCTGGCATGACTTGGGAAGTGCATCGCTTATTGTACAAGAGCGTTGGCCCCGAGTTGATGACTCTAAAATAAACCCTGAACTTGAAAATGCTGAGAAACAACTCTTGAAGACTATTGAGGATATACGAACGGTTATGGCTATTATCGTTAAGAAAGGGGGAGACCCTAAGAAAGTTTACTTGTATGTGTTGCCCCACGAGAAAACTCGTTATTCGGCAGAAGAATTAAGTGCTACTATTGGAAAACCTGTTGTTGTTTATGCCGTTAATGATAAAGACAAGTATGATCCTGAAGGAAAATCAAGTAAGGTAAAGCCCGGACGATTGGGTATTTATGTTGAGTAAGTTATTCGTTACGAGCGTACTGGAGTACTCCTGTGTTGTTCTTTTTCCGTGAGTCTACTTAAAAGTCTTGCGTTTGTTATTCTATAGTGAATTGCTATATAACTATGTGTGTCTTTTAATGTGATTATTTTAGATTCGTATTTGTATATAAAAAAGCACCTCTTATATTCGGTATGAAACAAGCCATGCAGCCTTTGATGCTTGCACGGTGCAATCGGTGCGGAACTTGTTTCGACCTCCAGTATGACCTGGCGTCCATGGGTGACGATGAAAGGGTTGTACAGCAGATTGGTCGAGCGGCACACGTTGCTTCGTGCACAACTTTGTGTTGGAATTGCCGTTTGTGAGCTCCTTGCTTCCGGCTTTTTCTTTTTTTTCAATAGTTTTATAATGGCCTGAATTCTGGAATTTCATGAACGATTTTTTTGCCATGCTTCTTCTGGCTTTTGTTCAAGGGATTGCAGAATGGTTTCCGATTTCTAGTTCAGGCCATTTAGTGTTCGTTTCTCATCTTCTCGGATATGAAAATTCTCTCTCGTTTGATGTTGCCTTGCACTTTGGAACGCTTATGGCCGTGTTTGTGTATTTTGGAAGAGATATATCTGATATTGTTCGAGACGTGGCGCGATTGCGTTTTAAAACGGAACATGGGCGAATGGGCCTTTATCTTATCATCGCCACTATTCCTGCTGCTTTCTTTGGCTTTTTATTTCATGATTTTTTTGAGCGTACACTGAACAATCTCATGCCCCTCGCATTTGGTTTCGGTATAACCGGGGTTATGCTCATTATATCAAGCATGGATTTCTCTTTCTCTCGTACTAAAGAAATTACTCCTCTTGCTGCTTTGATTATAGGGTGTGCACAGGTCGCCTCTCTGTTTCGAGGAATCTCGCGGAGCGGTTCGACCATGTGTGCAGGGGTTTTACTTGGGCTTGACCAAAAAAAAGCTGCCCGATTCTCTTTTTTGCTTTCTATTCCGATTATTTTAGGGGCTAACTTTCTTTCTTTTGGGAATGCTACGCTCCCTCCTTCCTATCTTGTTCCTTCTCTTGTTTCGTTTGTGGTGGGGCTTTTGACTATTCATATTTTACTTCGATTTATTCTTACGTCTAAGAAGAATCTGCGATGGTTCGGGTACTATGCCCTGGTTTTGGCTTGTGCTCTTTTGGCGTGGTTATTCTTTTTTCAATGACTCTCTTTCATCACGATAAGCTTTTTTAAGTGTAGTTTGTTGCTTCTTCTATGGGGGGTTTAGAAGAGGCAGTTAACAATCTTTCCAATCGACGTCTTTCTCTTATTGAACCTTCTTCTCTTTCTTTTCAGGTTATTCATTATGAGCCTTTGTTTGAACCCTCTCCTGAGACTCCCGCGCTCTTTTTTTCTAATAAAAAACCTCGACCTCTTGGAAAAAAGAAAAGTCATGATGCAGTTGCATCGTTTTATGAAGGACTAACGAGCGCCATTTATGGTGCAACTCACGTTCGTACTAGAATTGAATTCGATTCGGGTTCAGTAGGTTCTCCAGATATCCTTGATGCACGAAATTACTATGCTCGTGAAACAAAGGCGCTTGGTCCCTCTGCAACTCTGGATATCCGGGATAATCAAATAGGGTATCTTGGAGAGTTTCAACATAAAAATCCCAAGTATACTGTTTCATATCATGCTTATAGGTATATCGAACCCGATAAGCCTCTAAAATCCATGAGCCCTTCTGAACTTCTTGACTTCTTAACACAACGAGCCACAGCTTTCTCTCTTACTCTTCCCTTGAGTATTATTCATCATCTCTATCAATTACCTCCAAATACTAAGGAATGCGATAGAGGAAGCCCGGTTTATCGTTATCAACAGAGAGGGGACAAATGGGAGAGTCGCACACGAACCAATAGGGGATTTATCCATTCTCTTGCTTCAAATCCACGGGGCGTTATTGAAGAAATAGGGCTCGATCCCCATGATTATGTTGTTACTTTTTCTCGTGTGAGTCGTCCTCTTTTCTGTCACGGGGTGCCTGTTCGTTCATTTCCTATCGCTTCTGTGCGAGATAAGTCTCATAAGAAATGGGTTCGGAATTTTCAAG
>CAZVXB010000049.1:0-3247 GCA_964630965.1 Candidatus Woesearchaeota archaeon
ATAATCAATTCGTCAGCAGCTTCAATGCTTCCTACCGCTTCCTCACCTAACCCTGCCGCAGAGTCGTATAAAACAAAATCAGCCATCTTACGCAAGGACTTGCCCACGTCTTTCAACTTTTTATGATTCAATCTCCTTAACTCTTTAACGGAAAGCGAACTAGGAATAATCTTAGTGCCCGATTCGTGTTCATAAATAGCATTTCCAATCTTTGCCTTACCCAAAAGAACATGGTTGAGATTGATAGGAACAATAGGAGCCCCTAAGTGCAACCCTACGTTCGGGGTCGTGAGGTTGGCATCGAGTACGATAACTTCTTTGCCAAAGGAATTGAGCGCCGCACCGAGGTTAATAGCCGTCGTTGTCTTGCCAACACCACCTTTACCTGAAATAACTGCAACAAGCTTAGCCATAGTAAATCAAAGCATAATGCTAGGATACGCAAGGTTATTTGAGATAACTTATAAACCTTTCTAAAATTTCAGAATATTCACGTAATTTGTCGAGGTTAATACTAATTTCCTTGCCCTGATATGTAACCCGTAAGTTAACCCCTTTTCTGAACTCGCTTTCACGAACCTTATCCAACTTTTCTACATCTCGGAAGAGCTCATACAAAGTGAGAGTCTCATCAACCGGAGAGACGCCAGCATAAATACGCTTAAGTTGAACCAACTTGGCTCGGGGAGCATCGGGAACCGGCTTCCATTTCTTCTGTTTACGAGCACGTTCAATCAAAATATCCATGGCATGATCAATCATAATCTTCCATCTGAGAAGCAAATTGATAATAACATCGCACGTTTTGGTATATTTCAGGCTGACATAAAGCAAGTGGTCAGCGCTAATCTTTTCTTTAATAACTGCATCAATCATAAATAAGCCCGAGGGGATAGGTCTCTGAGAATGAAATTCTATATAAATACCTTCCTAAAATTTCACTAATCACTAAAAAGTAGTTAATTAAACGAAGCTAGTGCTTCTGCCAAATCACCATGGTGTTTCTCAAGCGCTGCACGAGCCTCTCCCTCTGAAACCCCTGCCTGCTCAGCCACGAGTTTGACATCATCTTCACGAGTACTTGTTTCTTCATGTGCCTCTCCTGAAATCTGCCAACTCACTTGCCCTTGCATGGTAATCTTTTGTACCGAAGGAGATTCAATAACTATCCGAGCCTCAGGCCCTTCGATAATCACACGAGTCGCTTCCACCTCTTCATTTTTGATGCCCATCTGGCGCATCATGGCCTGCATCTTCTTAGGGTCAAGTCCTCCAATCATATCTACCTTCCACCACGTCCGTTTTTATAGCTTTCCACTAAGATATCGAGCAATGTCATCCCAATGCGTAACTCGTTGCACGTGAGGATGGGTAGGAACAGAAACATTCCAAGGACGTTCTAAAAGAAATGCACGAACACCTTTCTCAGCACAATGGTTAGCATGTGAGGCAGAATCTTCTATGATGAGTTCAATTCCCTTTGAAACACAAAGTTCGGGTTTAGTAGTCCGAGCCACATCTTTTAGCCGAGTCCATTGGTTAGTAAAATGAAAGTCCCTAAAAGAGCCGGGTAATTCAGCAGAAAGCCAGCGAAGAGTAGGCTCCTTATATTCTTCCCCTCGAGAAGTCACAACATAAAGCTCATGATATCGAGCTAACAACCCAAGAGTAGAAGCAACACCCGGATAGGGAGAAAGAGAAGCGTGATGAGAAGAAAAAATAAAATTATGTACACGTTCCTTAATTTCTTGGTGAGTTAAAGGCAAAACGGTATGCAAATCATAATGAGTAATCTGCTCTTGAGCAAAGGAAGTCCCATAAACCCCATTGTGGTATGCTAAAAAACCGGCCATAAATTGGGAAAGGGTATCATCAAAATCAATTCCTATGCGCATGTCCTCGCAAGAAATAAACACTATTTATAGATTAAGATAACTCAGTTTTTTACCGGGAGCATAACCTTGGTCCCGCATTCGGGGCAGAACTTGACTTCGTCTTTAAGAACAATCTTACAACCGGAACAAAGAATAGGCTCAACCTTGCGTTCCATAACGGCCTTGTATCCTTTCTTTCCAGAAACCAAGAAGGAAAACGCATCAGCTACCCGAGGATCATTCATCTGGTCACGCAAATCTCTACAACTGCCACTCATGGTTTAAACGGGAAGTAAAATTTTAAGAGCAATAACAAAAGCCAACACGGCAATAGTAAATGCAACAACCGTCGTGGGAGCAATCATAAATCTGCTTGAATACTCGGCGTCATAGCGCATCAATCCGCCCATTCCGCTGGGCATTGCAATTCCTGTGTTACTCATCCCTCAACAAAAGAGACGTACTTTAAAAAGTTATTCCTTCAAACGCGCAAGAAACTTCTGTTTGTCATGTCCGCGTACGTCTTTTCCCCACAATACAAAAATTCGGTTAATACGAGACCAGTACGTCTGAGGAACAAGTGCCTTGAGTGCAAACTCCGTCTCGGTAGGAGTCTTACTCTTCACAAACCCAAACACATTCGCAATTCGATGTACATGAGTATCAACACAAATGCCATCTTTATCATGAATCTCACTTATAACGAGATTAGCCGTCTTCCGACCAACGCCCGGCAGGGCGATGAGCTCTTCGATACTATCCGGCACTCTTCCCTTGTATCGTTTCAAAAGCTGACGAGCCGTTTCCTGAGCGTTTTTTGATTTGGTTTTATAAAAATTAAGTTTTTTCGTTAACGAGCGAATTTTAGAGAGGGGTGCCGAGGCAAATTTCTCAAGAGTGTCAAGTTCATCAAAGGTAGCTTCCATGACGGGAATAGTCAACTCATCCCGTGTTTGGGCGGAATAGAGGGTCGCAATAAGCATCTGCCAATCGTGTTTCCACCCTTCCCCTGCAAGCCGTTTCTCTTTAGCACCGTATTTCTTTTCCGCAGCCTTGAAAACAGAAAGAAAATACTCTTTTTTATTCATAGAAAGTCCAATCCAAAACCCTTAAAATACCCTTCTTCCTTGCCCCACCATGACGCTCCCGAAACTTGCTGACATCAAGTCATGGTCTCCTGACGTAGAAAAGAAAATAACTGATGAGTGGAAAAAAGACCCTCCTACGTTTAATGAAAAAACAAAGAAGAAAATATATTCTATAGATACCCCTCCACCCTATGTCAACACCCCTATCCACATGGGTCATGCCATCACTTACAGTTACATGGACATGTTTGCACGATACAAACGCATGCGAGGATATGAAGTTCT
>CAZVXB010000050.1:0-3141 GCA_964630965.1 Candidatus Woesearchaeota archaeon
TTTCTATCTTTCATACAATTCCTTATCCCAAAATAACCTTAAAAAGCTATGCATAGACAAACTATAAAAACCATCTCGACAAGCACGTATATGCGTATCGGAGCCCTCGTACTAGTCGTAGGGGTGATTCTAGCTATAGGCATGTTTGGATATGCAGCGTTCTATGATTCATCCTCTGATTCTCAACCTCTTCCTTCAGAAAACGAAGAGGGACGTTCCCCTTCAGAGTCTGTGCCTGAATCAACGGCCCCCACTAACCTTCAACCTATAAATGCCAGTCCTACACCAACAACCCCCCGAAACCGCGGAGGCGGAGGAGGTGGAGGTGGCGGCGGTGGCTCTCCCCCAGGACCTACTTCTCCGGGAGATACTACTCCTCCTGTTAATAACACAAACAGTACCAACACGAATAGTACCACGACCAACAGCACGAACACCACTCAAACGAATACTGAACTCCTGAATGCTATCTATGCCCTCGCAAACGCCACTCGTTCGTATAGTTTCATCACTACCCAAGTCGCATTTCAGAATATCCATGGTGACCAAACCATGATAGACCAACTCACCCACGCCTGGCTCTCAAGAGAAACAGAAGAATCAACAGAAGATTTAGAAATTAGAACCTGGATAGATGGTGTCTTCTCTTCTCTGCTCAATCTCTCAGTCCAGGCAGGAAACGGCACAGTCACCACTTCTTCTCCTAGCTGGAATGAAAATTACACTCGCAACCTCACCTCAGAGGTATTCCTCATGATGGATCCTTTAGCACGACTTATCCCTTTACTAACTACGGGCAACATCACCTTCCTTCCGAATGAAACTGCCGACAATCAAACCTATTATGTATTCGAAGTAAATACCACCCAAGAGTCTATCCTCTTCTATATAGATGCGCTCGAGATACCTGCCCCTATGCGTTCTCCTCCATTCACCGATTATCCTATGACCTATCAAACGCGCTTCTGGGTCAACGCCTCATCGTATGCTATAACAAAGAGTTATATCTATACCTCCTCCTCTGTAGAAAACGCAAGCCTCATGGTTCAGTCCGTAACAACCTTCGAATATCTTTCTTAATACGTTCAGCGCAATAAAGCTTTTAATCGCCCCTTGTACGACATACCTATGGTAGATCTTTCATCTGCGGTTACAACAACCTTCATCGGTATGTTCGGAGTAGCTATTGGAGCCATCATCAGCAACTATGTCAATCAACGCATAGCCGCACGTTCAGCCCGGCGAGAACTCCTCTTCAAGAAAAAAGTAGAGTATTTCGATAGAACGGTAACCTGCATAGAAAAGAACATCAAACTCTATTCTCTCTGGAAAAAGAAACTTGAGGTCAACGCCACTCCTGCCCTCGTGACAAACGCCCTCAAGGCTCTCAAGAAAGAACGTGCCAAATTCGATCCTCTTTCAAGCGCACTCTATTTCGATATTCAGATGTTCTCCCGAGACATAAAGCACTTCGTCGCATTAGAAAAACAAATATTCTCTCTTATAACAAAACTCACCAAAGACAACCATGAAGAAACCCTTGATGCCCTTCGTCAAAGCCTTCATAGACTTGAACGAGTCGGACAAAGTGTAATTCTCAAAATGAGAAACTCCCTCACACGAGACTAACCACAACCCTTAAATAAATCACTCTCGAAGGAAGGGTGAGGAAGTGGTGATGAACGAGATAGCGTTTGCAGCATTGTTAGGGGGCGTTGGAGGCCTCACACGAGGGGTCGTCGGTCTTCTCAAGGCAATGGCATTACGCAGGAGAGTTATCTGGACGTATTATGTCATTACCGTCGTTATTGCAGTCATCATCGGTGCATTTGTGGGCATAGTCTTTAACTTTGATCCTCGTCTTTCTCTTCTTTCTGGTTATGCAGGCACAGACATTCTCGAAGGAATTTACAAGAGCTTCTCTGTTCAGAAACTCTATCTTTCCCCGACCCTTAAGAAAAAATGATGTTCTTCACACTATTAGCTAACTTTTCAGAGGCCACTTTCACGTATGCCTCGGGTCTTGTAGGTGTCTTTCTCTTTCTTCTTATGGTATTGACTGGATGGATGGAACGTAAACACAAACCAGTCAGTTCCAAAATACTCGTCGTAGGGGGAACCGGCCTTATCATTGTCTGGCTCTGGATTCAGATTGCACTCCGCATCAAAGGCGCATTACTGTGACAAACCAACAACTCCTTACATTCATCAAAGAAGCAAAACATAGAGGGTATGATACCTATCAAATCCGCACCGCATTGCTACACGAAGGATGGTCGGAAGACGAAGTCGATCATGCGTTCGAGACCCTTGAACCCCGAGGAAAAAACCGCATCTCCATTTACCTCGATGACAAAATCTTAGCCGTCATTGAAAAGCGAGCCAAAAGAAATCTCCTCACCCTGCCCGAACAAGTCGAAGATATCGTGAGACGAAGCGCAGTAAACGCCAAACACACAACAATCAAACCCGAAAAACTCGATGATCTCCTCGTCTCTATCTTCTCCCGTAAGTCCAAGAAGCGCTAAACAACCGAAAGAGAGCGTCTAACGAGTGCATAATCTCCATTCGGAAGAATATCTACATTTCTCCTATCATGCACTTCAAAAATATAGACAACACTATTTTTTTCACCCTGCACAGTTAGGGACATAAACTTACTACGCTCATCTGGAAGATAGTAATCAACTAAGAGAGGAGAGTGACGTCCATTATATGTTCCGAGATCAAATTCACAACGATCTAAGGTATCGATAGTTATATCAAACGAACGAATAAGCCCTCGAGACCCGATAACGCGTACATCAGGCAAGAGCCCCTTTGAAGAAACGATATCGGTAGGAAGCAAACCAAGAACATAAGTAATCTTCTCTCTTTGCGACTTAGTATTCCTCGCATTAAACGTTACTTTATTTCGCATAAAAAAGAGCTTCTTTAATCGATTTTAAACCTATCTGCAAGTCGATCAGGCCCTAGAGGAGAAACACCAGTTGCAGTAGGGTACTTTCGGTCAACATAGCCCCACGGAGGTGTTCGTGGATATTCTTCATTGAGTAAGTTAATTAGTTCTCCCCTTGCACGTTCAACGTCAGTCTGATCCCAGCCAAACTCGCGTGCAAAGTCAAGAGGGGCCAATTCCAG
>CAZVXB010000051.1:0-3003 GCA_964630965.1 Candidatus Woesearchaeota archaeon
GACGTTGCGCAGGATAGTGAAGATGATAGACGGGTGTTTCCAGAGGGAGGAGGTGTGAATGCGCATTTATTCTGCAGTTGCGCCATTTGTTACGGGAGCTACGACGTCCGTGCCGACGCCGGATACCGTGCCACCTGCGTAGGCGTAATAGACGGGTTGGTAATGAGGCAAGGTGATGCGGACTTGTTCGTCCCAGGTTGTCATGTCGTTGGCTTGGAGGGCTCTCTGTGAGAGGGTGTAGAGGGTGTTACCGAGGTAGAGACTGCGTTGGATTTGAGCTTCATACGGAGGATAATAATACTCATTTGCATTTGCGCGTGCCATTTGGGATTGCTCGGTTGCGTTGAGATGGGTGACCGTGTTCTCAAGTTCAATACCGTTGGTGGTGACTCGGAAGACATAGGCGCCTGAGAACGTCGTGGTTGTAGGATACCAGAACTGATCGTTTTGGTTTGATGGGACACGGGCTTGTACGTTGACCGGAAGTACGAGGAGGCCTTTCTTGACGTCGAGTAAGAAGGCTTTGTGGTCGTACAAGGCGTCGGAATAGGTTCCTCTATCGCCGATGATATACGTGTCTATTTCTTGCGGACTTGTGGGATCAGAGATATCGAACAAGCCGATTTTAAGTCCGGCAGGGATAGCAGCCATGAATCCACCTTCATCAATCTCGCCTGCGCTATCTTGACCAATGCCTATGAAGGTATTTTCATCAAGCATATGCAAGTAGGTTGAATAACCGGGGATTTTGAGTTCTCCAAGGACTGCAGGAGCGCGAGGGTCTGAGAGGTCAATGACAAAAAGAGGATCGATTTGCTTGAACGTGACTACATAGGCACGCTCACCCATGAATCGGACGGCGTAAATACGTTCTCCTTCAGCCAGGTTTTCTAACGCTCCTACGAGATTCATGTCTTCATCAAGTATATAGACGTTGTTTGAACTCGTGCCTGAGCGGGAGGGAGCAATGAGTTTCTCTGAGCTGTCGAATGCAAGAGGCATAGGTCTTCCCCAGAAGCCACTATCAAGGGTGGTAGCCACACGAAGATAACCCTCATGTTCATCCATAGAGAACTGACTGAGTAACGTGCCGGGGACGTCTCCCTTGCCTATGTACTCGATATCGTTTCCATCGATAGATATTTTATGAATTTCGGTTCGTTGGGTTTCTTTCTGCCATTCTTGTTCGAATTTGGACGCACGGTCGGACATCTCACTAGCGAACGTTGCTTTCTCTTCTTCGGAGAGTGTGTTATAATAACTGGCGATGAGACGTTGGATTTGTTCTTGCTTTTCATAGATTGATGCGTCAGAACTCATGATGTCATCGGCTTGGTCGCGTACGTCTCCTGATAAGCTTGGAAGGATGACTTCTTTGAGCATACGTTCTTCTCGCACTTCATAGCGAACGTAGAGAGGAGCGGCAAGGTAGATGTTCTTCTCTGAGACGAAGAGCGTTTGGGTATAGCCTGTTAAGAATGAGGACTTTGTCAGGTCATCGAGGCTGTCAAGGTTGAGGGCGAATACCGTGGTAAGTTGATACCCATAATCTGCGATAGGGAAATACGCAATATCTGTTGCGGCTATCTTTTCTTCATCTCCGTTGAATACTACACTTGGAAGAGCGAGGTCTTCTCCGGTTCGTATGAGTTCTTGGTTAGCGATGAGATAGACATACGAGCCAATCATACGAGCATCACGGTAATTGCCGTCATAGTAGAGTTCGCTTTCGAGTTCAGGGCTGGCACGGTTCGTGACATCATACACAAGAACGAAAGAACGAGGAGTGTTATATTGCGTGGGCATGATATCTACTTCGCTTGCTCGGGCGATAGCAGGTTCATCATATAAGACACAATTAGGACATCCTCCATAGACATAGGGTTCGGTTCCGAATACAACAAGTGTATCTCCGTTAAGAAAGATAGAGGTTATGGTGCCATTGATGTTTGTGATGGATTGAATGGCGGCGTTTTCAGCAGGGTAAGCATCTACAATCGTGAGATTTGCATCTCGGCCGATATAGATATACTTTCCATCGTTTTTTACAAAGTCAGGTTCATCGACACCTTGAATTTGGACATTAGTTATTGAATAGTCTGATGAACTCGTGTCAGAAGGAGTGGGGGCTTGGGCTGATTCTGCACCTGCTTTACCATCTAAGGCCGTGGCTCCTCCGCGTTGGATTGTGTTAGCATTTTCATCCGCATTTGCCTCTAAGAAATTGGCTAACTGCTGTGTGGAGGTGAAATGCTTCACACCGGTGCTGGGGTTGGTGAGGCTTGTGAATGCGATAAGCGCAATCAACACGGCTATCGCGCCAATCCAGATTTTGTTATTCATACCTTCCAGAGTATAAACTGGTATTTAAAGCGTATGATAAGTTCAATCAGGATTGGATGTTCTTTGTTTGAGAAGGTGTTTGCTATATCGTCCATAGGCTGTATAGAAATTATCTATGAGTGCGGACGTAGCTCTTTCAAGAATCTGACCCTTCCGTCCGAGTTGATGCTGAACGAGTTCATTACAAGGGCCGAATGCTCTTTCAGGGGCCACGATGAGCTGATTAATTCCCGCACCCTGGTAATCAACATAGCCTAAAATTCCTCCCATGAAAGTTACTTTATACTCTCTTTCAAGTGTGTTTCTTATGTTGACGAACTTGAGTTCTGGGTCTACATCATAGAGTGCTCGATGAGGCACACACGGGAGAGGGATTCCTTGCTCGTCTTCATACGTTCCCTGTTCATCAAGGAAGCGATTAAGGGGAGAGGTAGGGTCAGAGTTTGATTCTAGGTCAAGCGAGTGTGCATCCGAGCCTTCGCCTGAACTGGTGTGAATAAAAGACGTATGTCGTGTTCCTTTCTCAGTAAGTAATGAGCGACGAACCTCAAACCCTTGTTCTCTCCAATACTCAATGGCCTTCTTTTCTTCGTTCTGGCGAGCGATGTACACTATATGTCCGGTGCGGACTATGCCCTCTATGAGGGGGAAAAAAGGAAT
>CAZVXB010000052.1:0-2970 GCA_964630965.1 Candidatus Woesearchaeota archaeon
AAAAAGATAATGAAGAAAGCAACAATAGCTAAAACGATTATAAGAAAGGAAGCACTTGAAGAAGAAAAGAACGAACTAGATTGTTTTTCAGTAATACTAAAGAGAGAAGAAGCCGTTCCTACCGAGCTCCCATAAGTTGCACTTGCAGAGAGAATATACGTCCCCAAAGAAAGAGTGCTTGGAAACGAAAAAGTCTTAGTAAGTTGTGTCTGTCTATCAACAACGACCGTCTCAGACTGTGAAGTAATAAGTCTTCCCTCAAGATCATAAATATAAATATCAAGATTGACCTGGCTCGGCCCTAACCCTTGGTTTGTGCCCAAGGCAGTTAAGTCAAATAGTTTTACTTGGGAAAGAAGGGTATCTCCCAAAGCCAACTCCTTGAACTGGGGAGGAATGTCAAGATTAAGATCAAAGAGCAAATCTCTCGACTCAACCTCAAAGATAACAGGAATAGCAGAATGCTCTGTAGTGCTCTGAACCGAAAGAGAGCCCACGTAAATTCCAGGTTTGAGTGTGCGTGCATCGAAGCGCACCGTTATATCTCGCGTCTCTCCTGCATTGAGTGTTACCTGTTCGTGCTCAACAGAAACCCCTTGCAAAGAGAGAAGCTTAAGGGTAAAAAGCCCTCCTTCTTTACTTGATATAGACACAACTCTATCCGCAGACTCGCCCGTGTGTAAAGAAACTTTCAAAAGAGCATTAGTTATTTCACTCGTCTCTGCAGATACAAGAAAAGCAAGTGTTAAAACTATAACCGTAAAAAACGCTCCTGCATAAATCACTTTCTTTTTTTCAAACATAGTCATATAGGTCTCCTATTCATTTAAAGCTTATGCGTTGAGATACGACGCGGACCATCTTTTGCTCGTTGAGCCCTCCAAAAGAGGATAATGATTACAACAAGGATAAGTACGCCCACTACTACAAAAAGAGCCATTCGAGCAGGAGAAAGAGAAGGGGCAATCTCGAATTCAGCAGAGGATGTAGCAAACGCACTCGGATAGGTAAGTTCAACGATAAGCGCATATTTTCCAGGAATAAGCCCTCGCGTACTAAATTCTTTGATATATTCTTTAGAACCTTCAACAATAAGTTCTTCTGATTCTTCAGAATAACTTACTCCTTCAAAGTCTTTGATAGAGTAGGTTGCCGTAACTCCGATTTGTTCTTGAGACTGGCCAACATGATCCAAATCAAACTGAGCAATAAGAGGCTCTCCTGGTCGCAATAAGCGAGATTTTTGAGGAATAGAAATCAAACTGTCAAGAAGAAAATTCTCAGTACGTACGTTAAGTATGACAGGAAGTTCCTTAATAACTTCATTCTGAACACTAAATAAGAGCTTACCTGTTAAAACTTGTTGTTCACTGGTAAAGAACGTTAACGTGACCGTTTTCTCTTCTCCCGGAGCGAGTACGAGCGATTCAGGGAGCGTAACCGAATCGCCCAATCCTTCTTGGGAAAAGACAATAACAATCGTTTTATTACCGGTGTTACGAACCGTAAGAGTACGTTCTCCATCTTGATTTAAGACGAGTGTTGCAATAAACGTCTCAACTGAGAGGCCGAGAAATTCTCGAGCTTCACTCGCAGAAGCCCCTCCAACTCCCGCTCCTCCGCCTCCTCCGCCAGCACTTCCTCCTGCTCCAGCCGAACCTCCACTATCTCCGCTTCCCGAGCTTCCTCCGTCACAATAATTCACATGTTCTTGAGTACCATTCGCATAAACTGCAAGAAGCCCACAGAGTTCAACCGTTCCCGTGAATGAGAAATTGAAAAGATCACCAGAACCAGAAACGCCCGTCTGAGTGTTATCGAGTTTAGATTCGTAGACATACAAAAAACTATTACGTTTAGTAGAACCATAACTCGTGTCTGCACCCAAGAAACCCATAGAGCTTGAGGCAGCCGTAGCACTGGTAGAATAACTCACGTTCACTTCATAGGCATAAAGATTGCTTGCATCTGAGATACGTATACGAGCAAGCGTGCTGTTGACCTCAGTCATACTAGCACTAATAGCTAAAACCTGTCCCGATAGAAAAATGAGTGAAAAAGATAAAAAAATGAGTGAAATCAACAGTCCTCTTTTCATCAAACAACGAGGATAAAGAAGTTTTTAAATCTACGGCAAAAGCAGAATTACGACAAAGAAGTCTCTGTTCTGCGTCGAGAACTATACTGTGTTGCAAGTGAGCCCAATGAAAGAAGACTCCCGACTGCACCTACTACAAGAGCACCATATCCTCCAAAAACAGCGATATGTCCAGATACATCTCGTATTCGTTGTTTCTCTTTTGAGTCTATTGTGTGGTACAGGGCGTTAAGCTCTCGTGAAGCGGCATTGTAACGTATATTAGTCGCATCGAGTTTAGCCTTGAATGCGGGGTCAACTCCTTCTGGACGAGTAGCTAAAGGGTGAGCAGAGGTATACTCAAAAAGAAGTTGGTCATTCTGTGATGCAAGTGAGCCCAATTGAGTCTCAAGAGCTCCCCGACGTCCCTTCAACCAGGCAAGCTCTCCTGGTGCGGCACGTGCTGCTTGAGAAGCAGGTGATTGAAGATATCGTTCTCCCTGGCGAGCAACACCATATCCAAGAGCTCCGAGAGCAAGAGAACCAATCAAAACACCCGCAGTAGTCGATAGTGATTTCATACGAATACTCCTCTTCCAATCAAAGAAGAACAACTAACACGAAAGATCATCACAAATAACGGCATTAGTAGAGGCTATTTGCCGAGGTATAACCGTGAAAGGAACATTCTCAACATGGTAGGGAAGGTTAGAAGTGCTAGTAGCATTACGAAATCGAACATTATTCAAAACAAAATTCGTCGATATCTTGTTCACACCAGGCATAACTTTGAACCAGTAGCTAGCAACATAACCTTGATTGATGGGGACTTCGCCACCGGGATTAGCGACGCGCGATTGGGGAGACCAGTTAGATCCAAATCCAAACGGAGT
>CAZVXB010000053.1:0-2083 GCA_964630965.1 Candidatus Woesearchaeota archaeon
ATGTAGCCCGGCACAAATTCCATAAACGCAACCTATGAACATTTTTGGTGCTCTTCCTAAAAAAACACTGCTCCTTGTCCTGGTCCTTTCAATTGTCCTGGCAGCACTTCTCTTCTTTTTATTCTTCCGAAGTGGCCCCGCACCCACCACCCCCGGCAAGCAAACCCAACCCACAATTCCAGCGTTAAAAACAACACCCGCCACTCAAAAAATTCCCACCTTTAGATCCTCTTTGACAGGCACTGAAAAGCCCGCATATGACATTGTTTTCCGTCTCCCTGACGGATTCACACTTCCCTCAACGATAGAAAAGGTCGAGGTCAACAGAGAACTCAGTGAGTCATATCTCAGCTTTCTAAAAAGCAGGTTTGGGGTATCTGGCAACCCAATAATTTCCGGGTCAACATACTATTGGGCATCTCCAGATCAAAAAAAATCCCTCCAGGTAGATATTGCCTCAGGCTATGTTCAATACGGAACGGGTGAGACGCACGACACGACCACAAAAGTTACCGTCGATCAAGCAAAAACCTCAGCCGAGCAATTTTTAAAAGGATTAAATATTGTGTCAATCTCCCCCAATACTGCTACAGTTACTATGTTTGCAGGAGAAGGGGAACCATACGAAACCCAAAACCCTACTATTGCATCGTCGTATGAAGTTACCTACCTTCAAAGCTTCAAGGGAGTTCCTATTTACTACCATTTCGCAACACCTGCTACAATTTCCGTTTTCGTTGATGCATACGGATCAGTAAAGGGATTTAGATACTTCAACAAACAACCGATGAGAACAACACAGACAACTCTTTTAAGCCTCGAGAGTGTCAAAGATCAGGTCCTGCAGGGAGACTACGCGCTCGTTAGGGTAGACGGAAATCAAGAATCAATTCCCAGGAGCGGCACGATAACTGTCACGAAGGCAACCGCAGTTCACTTCGACGACAAGAAAAGTCCATCATTCTTCCCAACCATACTTCTTGAAGGGATACTCGAACCATCGGGACGAGAGGTTTCTCTCTATTTTTCAGTGTTGAAATAATCAGTCTACTTGCACCGGCATAATAACATGCCGAAAATGCTTATCTTCAACCTCAAAGAGCGCGGGGTCTGTGGGGCTGTTCAGCTTCATCACAATATTTGCGTCATCAATAGTCTTCAAAAAATCCATAAGATACTTTATATTAAATGCCGTCTTACCACCGTCTCCATCAACAACACAATCAACTACAGCCTCACCGCCACCTACACCCTGAGAACGGGTATTAAAACGCATGGAAGACTCCCCAACCTCAATATTAACAACGTTACTGTTGTCTTTTGCAAAAATCGACACCAATTTTACTGCTCTTAACAGCTCCTCCTTTTCAACCCGCACAGTAGTCTTTGCATCTTCCGGCAAGACTTTTCCATAGTCGGGAAAGCTTCCCTCAATCATTCTACCCACAAGAAAGACACTACCCGCTTCAAGCCCTATTTGACTTTCTTCGCGGTTCACATAGAAGACGACCTTCTCAACCACCTTAAGCGAAAGCGCTTCGTTTATAAGACTGACGGCGATGATGTGACCACCAACCACTCCCTTTTGATTGGTTGATTTTACCGACATCCTGTACCCGTCGGTTGTTACAAAATTTATCCCATCCTCTTTATTGTCGATATAGACGCCTGTTAACTGGGGTCTTGAAATTTCATAAGACACAGAAAAAGTAAGGTATGAAAATATACCAACAAACTCCTGCCATTTAAATTCTGCAATAATTTCCCCTTTACTCTTGTAGATCTTAGGGAATTCTTCAGCAGAAATGGTGTTAAAAGAAATTTTTATATCTCTACAGAGGAGTGTTGCTACATCTTTTTCGCACGAAATACTCAACTTGTCTTTTGGAAGGGACCCTATCGTCTCCACAAACTCTTTTCCCGGAAGAGTTATCGAACCCTCCTCCTCTATCTTTGCAGGAATTTTTACCTCTACCCCCATCTCTAAATCTGTTGCCTTGATTAATAGTCCGTCTTTAGTCGCTTCGAGTAACACGTTTGTAAGAATTGGAACCTGGGAGTGTGAAGGAAGGACGCGCCCTAA
>CAZVXB010000053.1:2093-2912 GCA_964630965.1 Candidatus Woesearchaeota archaeon
AGGAATTATATTTTCTGCAAGTATTGTTACTTTCATTATATTAATTAGTAGTACTAGTAGTATAGGTGGATAAGTGCATAAAAGCAATCGGACGAGCGTGTAAAAATGTGGAAAAGTATCTGAAAACTTTGTGGATAATTTGTGGATAGATAGACACGCTCATCCGTGGTGTTGGAAAACAATAAGAAAGGAGAAGGTTATCCATAAGATATCCACAAAATAATACTGGAGTTATCCACAATTTTTATAATTCTTGATTGAGGATCTTTTTTATTTCTGATAGTTGTTCTCCCACCTGGGGAGATATTGCCTTGAGGTTTTCTATTTTTTCTACCCCATGCATAATCGTCGTGTGATCTCGTCCTCCAAGAAGATTTCCAATTTCAACGAGGGTTATCTTAAGATCTTCTTTTAAAAGATACATGCAAAGATGGCGGGCTTTTACTAAAGAGGCGTCTCTTTTGGTTCCTTTTAGTTGCGTTGGTTTTATATTGAAGTATTCGCAAACAACTCTGACTACATCGTCGGGATGAATTTTTAAGCGCTCCTCGTGGATGTTCCCGAGTGCTTTTTCTATTGCCCCTTCGGTTACTTCTGTCTGGCCAGAAAGAGAAAGAATGGTCGAAAGCTTAAGTAGAAAGCCTTCGAGAGCCCTTGGGTCAAGAATTTTTTCCGCTGCTTTTTGGGCAAGGTCAGGAGCAAGCACTATCCCATGCTTTTTGCTTTTGATAAGAAGTATTGCGGTTCTAAGCTCAAAATCCGGCGGTTCGATGTCTATTGTAAGACCAGACTCAAAGCGGGAGGCAAGTCGGGCTTCAA
>CAZVXB010000054.1:0-2840 GCA_964630965.1 Candidatus Woesearchaeota archaeon
AAACGCGACAAGACGAATACCGGTTGGAATGGCAAGCAATGCGGAGATGAGAGCCATGTGTTCTTTGCCTGTTCCCGATGCTAATGAAACGCAGGCATCGAACTCTGATAAACGCGATTTGAGTTTCTCAGTGAGATCTTTTTTCAATTCGAGCAAAGGCATTGAGGTGTCGATGTAGAGTGCTTCAATACCTTCGGGAACAATGAAGTCAAGAGCGTTTTTGTTTTTTACCAGAATTATTTTATCCCAGTTACCATGGTTAATGAGTCCGGTAACTTGACCCCATGATTCCTTATCTAAACCGACCGATGCAACAAGCTCCATGACGTGCAGGCACATACACATCTTTATAACCTTTCTCGTACCTCAAAGAGTATGACGCGTGATGCGCCCTTAAGTGAGATTACTCTTCGCCGATATGAACGACCGTATGAAACGAGCCGTCGCGAACTGGTTAAAAAAATATGTTTGAGCCTTGGTCTTTTACAACCAGGAGATTCACGCGATGTGATTGTTGATGTGCTCCTCGCATTAGATGATGCACGTAAAGAACGACAGGAACTAACTTCATTTGAGATCATTGATAAAATTACGGCACTTCGAAAAGAGCACTCGCTTGAAGCCAAAGGGGTTGCTGAGAGTAATATTCGGCGTCAATTGAAGCGTTTGCGTGATTTGATGCTGGTGGATAAACGAAGCAACGTCTATCGACTCGCTGAATTCGAACCCCTCTCAACACTCTTCGCTCAAAAGATAGAAAATTTCCTTATTCCTCAGACTGTTGAACGTGTGAAAGAATATTTACACCGTATGGAAAATCATCATACTAACGTTTAAATACCCGTTTTAGTGATAGACCTTGTCACATACTACGTATCGAGATCATACCTTCTAGGGTTCTCGATCATCACGTAGGAGACACATACGATGAACATCGAAGAAGCACTTAAGGAACTCCGTAAAGGAAAGAAGCTCAAGTTTGACCAAACTGTAGATTTACTGATAAGCCTCAAGGGTATTGACCTTCGACGTGATAACATCACGCTGGTGAGCACCATTCCTCACGCTTTCTCTGAAAAACGCGTATGTGGATTCCTTGAAACTAAAAGCGATTTGATTAAGACTATTACCAAGCCTGAATTTGATGCCTACAAAGAGAAGAAAGCACTGAAGGCGTTGGTTCGTGACTATGACTTTTTCATTGCAAGTCCTAAGCTGATGCCGGCTGTGGCTACTGCCTTTGGTAAGGCGCTCGGACCATCAGGTAAAATGCCCTCTCCCCAATTAGGAGTTGTCGCTCAAGAGACACCTGAAGCTATCAAAGTATTGCTTGCCCGTATTGCTAAGTCGATAAAGATTCGTGCCAAGGAACCTTCAGTTAAGGTTGCTATTGGAAAACAAAGCATGAGTGATGAGCACCTTATTCAGAATATCAAGACCGTTTACAACGACGTTATCAACGTCTTGCCTGCTAAGAAGGAAAACGTCCGCAAGGTTATGGTTAAACTCACAATGGGAGCACCTGTAAAGGTCGAAGGTCTATGAGCACTCAACGAACCAAACCTGTCCCTCAAGTAAAAATTGATGTTGTAAAAAAGCTTGCTGAACGCATGAAGAAATCGCATACGACCCTTATTGCTTCGTGTAAAGGTCTACCAAGCAGACAATTCCATGCCATTAAGAAAAGTCTTCGTGGAACTGCTGATGTTGTTATGGTAAAGAAGAACGCAGCCCTTCGAGCTATTGATCTTGCAGGTAAAGGTGCCTTGAAGAATATGAAAGAAAACTTAACTGCCGATATTGCCTTCTTCTTTTCAGAACAAGATGCTTTCTCCCTTTCCGCCATTTTAACTGAGAATCAAATTGCAAGCAAAGCTCGCGCGGGAGATATTGCTCCTGAAGATCTTGAAATTCAAGCTGGTCCAACTGACTTAGTTCCTGGTCCGGCCATCTCTGAACTTTCAGGTGTAGGACTTAAAGTAGCGGTTAAAGAAGGAAAGCTTGAAATCATCAAAGGGGCAATTGTTGCCAAGAAAGGAACTGCCATTAAAGAAAACGTGGCTGCTGTGTTAGGCAAGTTAGGCATTAGCCCTATGAAAGTTGGATTTCTTCCTCTTGCTGCCTATGATAGCAAAGATGACGCGCTTTATGTAAACATTAAGATTGACAAGGAAGGAACACTTACTGAACTACGCGATTTGATTAAGAAAGCCCTCGGTTTTGCCGTCTCACGAGAGTATCTTACTGATCAGACAGTCCGATACTTTATTGCCAAGGCTTCTATTGAAGAGAAGGCGCTCAGTCAGAAACTTGCTCACACAACCACAAAGGAGGACGCATAATGGAATATATTTACGGTGCTCTGTTGCTCCATAAGCTCGGACAGCCAGTTAATGAAGAGAACTTGAAGAAAGTTATTCACGCTGCTGGTGCACACGTTGATGAAGCTAAAATCAAGACACTTATTGCAAGCTTGCAAGGTGTTGATATTGCAGCCGAATTAGCTAATGCACAAATTGCAGTTGCTTCACCTGCCGCTGGCGGAAGCGCAGCTCCTGCCGCAGAAGAAGAAAAGAAGGAAGACAAGAAGCAGGAAGAATCTGCAGCTGGTCTAGCAAGCCTCTTCGGATAAGTTTGTTTTATTTTTAATCCGAAGAGACGTTTTTCTTAGTTTATACCGTGTGGAAAAACCACCTTGTCTTCTTAGAAACGCAACGAGTAATCTTTAAAAGCATTCGTTAGGTCTGATACCCATGCCCGGATGGCACAATGGTACTGCGCTGGTCTTGAGAACCAGTTTCCTTCGGGATCTCCCGGTTCGATTCCGGGTCCGGGCGTAA
>CAZVXB010000055.1:0-2745 GCA_964630965.1 Candidatus Woesearchaeota archaeon
AACCCTCCCTTTAGAACAGAATACACGATGCCCACGGCAACGAGTGAAAGCAGAATTATTAAAACAGTAACAACAATACCGTTCACCCCTCTTCGATTCATATACACGCTAATGCGTACATGGTTATTTAAATCGTTCGACGAGACGAGCTTAAGCAGGAGGTTGTAACGTATCCCATCCTTCGACAAATTCTTGGATAGGTGGAACAGGAATGTCTAACTTGCGCTCTTCAATATATCCCTTTGTAAGCAAGTAAAACATCATTCCCAAACTCTTCCAACTTTTATTGTTCCCAGGTAAAATAAAATTAATTCCCGCAGTAAAGTTGTTCGTGTCACAAACACTCATAACCTTAAGTTTGATACGGTTGGCGTCAGCAAGAGCGTTTTTATCGAGCCAGGGGTCACAGATGAAGACCATTTCAGTCTCAAAGAAGGTTTCTAAGTTCGTGTTCGTTAAAACTCCCGAAGGGTATTTCTTTGTAAATGATCTAACACCAATCGTATCAGCAAATTTTTGTACTGCTTTCCATCCTGCTTCACGTTTACACACCACAATGAACTCGTGAGGAGCAAACTGAGAGAGGTACTTGATAGCTTCACGCATCTTATCATCAAGCAATGAAGTGTTGAAAACAGCAAGACCATCAGCTCGTCGACGGTATACATAGGTGCGCATGTCAGGCGTAATAACTCTCGTTCCTAAGTGAATGCTCGACTTAAGGTAGTCTTCAATAGGAACAAGCATCTCTTTCTTCTCTTCTTTCTCGCCCGTAACCTTCTCCTTAATCGTTTTAGCATCTCCTTCCTTGACTTTTCCTTCAAGAGCTTTGGCTTTGGCCTTAAGGGCTGCAATCTTAGCTTTTTTAGAATCAGTAAGCTCATCAACCGTATCAGCAATTACTTTTCCTGCCTTGTGAACCTTCTCTTCTATTTCATGAGCGGCTTCGCTGACTGCTTCGGTCACTTTGTCGAGGGCTGTCTCTTTCTTCTTTGGCATTGTAAATGGTTGATAACAAGCGCAGGAGTTGATCTGGGTTTATTGAAGCCAGTACCTGCTATGTAAAATCTCCTTGTCTCAGGGCTTTTTAAACCTTATGTGCGAGAGACCATAAGGTACGAGGTACACATTGGACCTTCTCTACATCCGGAACCGCATCAATAAATCCTTCAGAGTTCAAGTAGTAATCCATATGGAAGTGAGTAGGGACGTCAGTTTTCCCACCATATATTTTTAAGAAATGACTAGACGCGTGCTGTTTTGGTGTAAATGGTTTCCCGTTAACGTTCATATAAGTTGAGAACAGAGCTCCACTCATCGAGATTGAAACCATATAGGGGCAATCATAAAATCGGTCTATGCCTTCCCTATCAAGATCAAACGCAACTCTGCAAAGGTGTCTTTCATCCATAAACTTCCCGCGGTTTTCGTTTTATTAATGTTTGGTTATTTGCTTTTCAATCGCAATCATCCGCTTTAACTTGACCTCGCGCCACTTAGTTGCAATACCGCACTTGATAAAATCCGTCTGAAAACCAAACGCATAATCGGCAAGCGCCCCATCCATAGTTTCTCCCGATCGATGGGACATAACGGTCTTGACCTCATGCTTCTTGCAAAATTCAATAATTTTCTTTACCTCCAGTAACGAGCCGTTTTGATTTGGTTTAATAATCATTCCCCCTATAGCGCGTCTCGCCCGAGCTTCTTCTGCCCGTTCAAGGTGTGTAGCGGTCAAGTCGTCTCCCACAATCATCGCTTCTCGATCCGCCTTTCTCACGTAAGCCGATCCATCAAAGTCATTTTCCTCGACGGGATCTTCCACATAGAAAACATCATATCGTTTGATAAGCGAGATAATGTGCTCTCGGTGTGCAGGGCTCGTTCTATCTATCGAGCCGTAGACATACAACTTTTTTTTATAAAAACTCGATGCAGCAACATCAACCCCAATTTCAATCAATTGATTAAAACGAGAAAGCAAAGCAAGCGCTTGTTCATCATTAACACGTGCTGTCCATGCTCCTTCATCATTAACCTTAGAAGTCTTGAGTTGTTTTCCTAGTTCTTTGTAAATGGTTTTCATAACCTTTACATTATCGGAAAATGTTTTTTCTCGAGGAATAAGAAGAAACTCTTGAAACACGGGCTTAACTGTTCCTTTAGTATGTAACCCTCCACCAATCGCGTTTCCAACCGGACGAGGAACTCTCTTTGCAGACGGATTAATAACTTCCCAGAGTTCTTTCTTCTGCTCCTTCGCAAGTGCCTTTAAGGTAGCAGACTCAAATGCAAAGAGCGCGTTTGCTCCAAATTGTTTTACATCTCTAACTCCAAGTCGTTCACAAATAACGTGTTCAATACGTTCCAAATCATCAAAACAATTTATTTCAAGCCACTTTTTCCATTCATTCAGAAATTTTACATTCCACTCAAGAGATTCATGATACGATGGGGTTTCATATGCTCCCGTCGATTTACCTGCTGGCGAACTGGCAGGTTCAGCCCCATTAACAGAAACTTCAATAGTTTTCTCACCTCGAGAATCTCGGATAGCTCGCGCACGCACCTCTTTGATTAACATTAAAACATGAAAGAAGAGTGATTAATAAATACTTTTGAGAGCTTACAAAACTTCTTCAGTAGACTCTTCTTCAACAGTATCTGTGTCGTCTTCCTGTACGAATCCATGTTCAACGGCTTTCTCGTTCATTTCTTCTACAATTTCTATCTCTTTAGCACTAA
>CAZVXB010000056.1:0-2663 GCA_964630965.1 Candidatus Woesearchaeota archaeon
AGCACGCTTCGAAACCTTGCCTGAAAGTGTACCTGTCTTACTGAGGGATACATAATCATCCATAGTTTGAGAAATGTGAATCATTCCTCGAGCAGTGCCAAGATTCATGAAAGCTCCGAAATTAGTTATCTCTTGAATAGTTCCATGCACTAGTTCTTGTAATTCAGGTTTCCACGTTAAAACAGTAAATTGAGATTTGTAGTACGTGGCCCCATCACCTGGAATAATAACTCCATCTCCGACGCCATTAACGCCAATAACGCTAATAACATATCCTAATTCTTTGTTAATTCGATTAACATAACTTTCAGTAAGCTGCTTTTCAACCGCGTCTTTGGTTGCGAGACCGAAATGCTTCGGTTCGACACGGATGTAGTCTTCAACATCGGTCAGATAGAACATAAGGGACTCACTAAATCATGCTTTTTAAAGCTTTTGTGAAGAGGGCTAATAAAAATAACTAAAGTTTAAATAGCCAAATTAAAAGAAAAATATCATGACACTCGTAAAAGGAAGACTTCAGCTCCATCTTGAAGAGGTACTGGAAGCTCCTATCGAAGAAGCATTCACAAAAAGAAGAAGCGACGAACTAATAACTTCGTCTAATGAAGCGCGAGGTAGGGGAGACTATGCTGGAGCAAGAAGGTTAGCAACAAAGGCATTAGATGAGATAGGGATTGAACAAAGAGAAAGATTGATGAGAGAATGTCTTTTAATTAACAAAATTCCCCCAACACACGAAGAAAAGGTAATAAAAGAAATAAAAAAGTTCTTTGGTTCACAAGGGTATTTCTCTCTGTATGAACGCTACCCTGAAAACGGAGATGGAGAAATAGGCACGTTTGCTCCTGATGGAAGAATTATGAGAGATGCACGATGTTACATTTTCATACGTAAGGAAGAGATAAAGGGTCCGGAAGAAGAGAAAGGTATAGCGGTAGGAGTATACAGAATCCAAGGTGAGAACGTGCTCCAAGTACTATCCGGACCTTTTTAACGTTGTTGAGGACCTACGCGTTTCTCGGCATCAAAAAGCACAACAGCCCGAGGAATAGCACGTTGAATCTCCCGATCAAGAGTAGCAATAGAAATACCCTGTTTGCCTTTTTCAATCAGACCTTCATCAACCTTTCTATGTCCTAGTTTCATCTTCTTTATCCCTCTTTTTTCGAACAGTGCGAAGGCAACATCTATCGCCTCTCGTTCTGCACGAGGAGAGTCCCTTCGTAAATCCTTAAGCTCGTCAAGTACCTCATGGGGGACCTTAACGGTAAACCCTTGCTCCTCTAACTGTTCAAGAAAATCAATTTTCTTCTTCATACAGGAGACAATAAAACTACTGTCAAGCAATACTTCCATGCGTCACATAAGAAATCAATCTTTAAATACATGCGTGATTTCTTTAGAGTGATGGTAGTAATTGAGAATAAAAAAGAAGTGCGCCATCTGGTAGAGGTTCTCTCGAGCATACAACGGGCACTTGAACAATCAGATTCATTTGAGTTACATCAATTATCAGATCAAATTATTCATATGGCTTCAATACACCAACATACCGATATTATAACCATTGGAGTCATAACGTATAGCCTTCACAAACTCGTAACAAAGAAGGACAGAATCTCTCCTAAAGAATGGAGTTCATTTGTAAAGAAATTCAATGGAGAAATTAACCAAACCATAAAGGCACTAGAAGAACAAGACATCAATGAATTTGCGCGTCATCTTGATCACGCAAAAGAACTACTTGAAACAAGCGGAGGAAAGAAAATGAGCGAAAACGTCCACGAAATACTCAAAAAAGCATCCATTAACAAAGCAACAAAAGTATACGAACATGGTATCTCGCTTTCACGAACAGCTCACCTCCTCGGTCTTACTCAATGGGAATTGCTTGAATACGTAGGTCAGAGAGAATCGCACGACTCCCCTTATACGGCGACGATAGATGAAAAAAAGAGGGCAAGTAAAGCGCTTGCATTTTTCTCATGAAACTCCTCATCTTCGACTCAGGCCCTCTTATCAACCTCTCCATGAACGGCCTTCTTCCTGCGTTGGAAAAACTCCATGCTCTCGGAGGAATAAAATTCATGATAACTTCGTACGTCAAAGCAGAAGTATGTGAAAGTCCCTTACGCATACCTCAATTCGAATGGGGTGCGTTGGCCATAAATGCCCTCATAGAAAAGAAAGTTCTTGAGTTTCCCGAGGCAATAGGATTCTCTCAAAAAGAACTCGATAGCAAAACCAGAGAAGCAATGAACTGTGCTAATCATTCATTCAGAACAGACAATCAATGGGTCACCATAGTAAGTGATGCCGAAATGTCGTGCATTGCTCTTGCCCAACTTGCAAAAACGAAGAATCACGAACCCCTCCTCGTCATTGACGAACGCACCGCCCGTTTGCTCTGTGAAGCACCCGAAAATATAGAGAGACTTATGTCTCAAAAACTCCACCGCGATGTAACTGCTGAACAATCGTGCACCCAACGATTTCAAGGTCTTCAGTGTATACGTTCAAGCGAACTCGCCTATGTTATGTATAAGAAAAATCTTCTTCAAGTCAAGCACCCCAAGGCCCTTGAGGCACTCATCTATGCAACCAAATTCAAAGGTGCAGCCATTTCCTGGGACGAAATTAACATTCTCAAGAAACTCTAA
>CAZVXB010000057.1:0-2655 GCA_964630965.1 Candidatus Woesearchaeota archaeon
TCTGGTTCTTCAGGAGGTATAGGGGCTGTTCCTCTTTTTCCTACGACGTGTGAATCTCCTGCGTGTACTTCGTACGGCCTCTGTTCTATTCCTCCTCTTGGAAGTAAAACTACTTCTACTCAACTCATACGGACTCGACAGTGTATTTGTCCGGACGGCTCGTCTTATAACGAACAGGAAGTGTGTACTCTCTCGTCTGAAACGCAAGTGCAACCTGCAGGCCTTCCCGATTCATTTGAACCACTCGATGCTGACCCTCCCGTTCCTCCTCTTCCTGATTCTGTTGCACCCACAACTCCGCAAAGTTACTCTTCTGATACTTCTTGGGATCGTACCTATACGTTTAATGAGCGAGAAGTTGTAGTTGGAGGAGGGATTATGCAATCTCTTGGTGAAAACGAACGAATACGTGTCCCTCTTGGAGATAGCGAGCATTCGGTAGGAGTCTTACGCGTTGATCGTACGGCCTCTGTTCCACGCGTGCTTGTTGAAGTTGCAAGCACTCCACAGGAATTTTATATTTCTCTTGGTGAGACTATTAGCGTCGATTCAAATAAAGATGGCATCTCTGATTTAGCCGTTACGTTTGTTTCTCTAACTTCCGGAAATAAGGTCCTCATTAGAGTTGCACCTCTCGGAGATTCTGTCTTTTCTCAAATGCTTGGTGCAAATGATAGGGCAGTCACATTGCTTTCTTCAAATGATGTTCCCATAGGGCACGTTATAGTGAATGAAGAACTTCCTTCTCTTCGTGTCTTTTTTGTACAGTCTGCATCTTCGCTTCCTGCACATTGTTTCAATTCAATTACTGATGAAGGGGAGTTAGATGTCGATTGTGGGGGCTCGTGTAACCAATGCCGTGTTGAACGAGGGTTCTACCTTCCTCTTTATAGTTGGATTATAGTGTTTGTTCTCTTTGTGTTTCTCGCATTTCTTTCTCGTTCTCGAGCTGCTTAGAATTATCGCTTCTTTTTTTGAATAAGAAATCGGCTTCCTCCGAATTCAGAAATGACTGCCAGTGCAGACCATGCAGGGGTCTCTGCTTTGAGTATGCCGTTCTCTAACGTGGCGTGGGCTCGTTCGGCGAGTTCTTTTACGAGATCATGTATTTCTTCATTTGTCATTTGGAGAGTGGATTGGTTTATTGAACCGTTTCTTTTAACTATAAGTTTCTGGTCGGGTCCTGAACATTCGATGCTTTCGAGCGTTTGATCTGCCATCCATGTATCGAGTTGATCAAGAAGCGGGGCTTTTGGGCGAGGGGGCGTTTGATTGACGGGAATAAATCCTTTTCCCAAGGGCACCTGTGCGGGCGTTGCTTCATCAATCTCTTGTATTGCTACAATCATGCTCGGTCCTGCAGTAGTGTATTCTCCTTCTTCAACTACCATCCGTCGACCTTGTGTTTGTTTTGGTTCAGCAACTTCTCGTACCACTTGGCGTTCGATTATAGTGGGAGATTGAGGAACGAGTCGTATTCGTTCTAAAGAGGGTTCTTCAAGTGGTTGTAGTGTAGGGGGCGAAGGAAGGGGAGTTTCAGGACCTAAAGGATAGTTGGTTATTATTTGTTTTACAAATTCTCTCAAGAATAATGCACGAATTTCGTGGATGGTTGGCTCCATTAGAATCGTGGAAGAGGGCGAGGAGCATCCATGGGAGGACGAGGTCCTGGAGGCATCTGTTGTGTGGATTGACTGGGCTGACCGTAGAGACGCTCACGCATTTTGTCTTCCATTAAGGTAAGGCCTTTAGCAATAAGTTTGTTTTGATCGAGGAGCTTATCTATTTTATCGAGGAATTCTTTATCTTTTTCGACGCCTTGGATTCCTGATTGTTTAGCGAATGAGCGAGCTGAGACTTCGAAGAGCGTAAGGAGCTGTCCAATTTGGCTACTTAATTTATCAAACTTCTCTGCAAGGTCGGTGTGTACTTTTTGTAGTTCGACCATATTATGTATGAGTCGTTCTTCAAGCGCTTCACCGCTCGCATGCTTATGCACCGTGCCCTCTTTTTTATGCATAGGTTAATCAGCGAGGGGTTGTTTATAAATATTCTCTCGGCATAAGACTTAAAACCCCTTGCTTGTTGTTCTTGACATTGGGTGCGTCGTTCAATGGTAGGATACCTGGCTCCAGCCCAGAAGACGGGGGTTCGATTCCCTCCGTGCCCATTTGTAACTCCTCTAGAGTTGTTATATTAGAAAGGTTTAAATAAGGTTTATTTCAGGTTTTCTTATGCATACAACTCTATTTGGATGTAGGAAGGAAGGCACATCTTACCAAGATACTGTACAGTATGAAAAGTCTTTAAGGGAGAAGATTTTACTTCCTCTGGGATTTAGTCTAGAAGGAGCTCAAGCTAATATTGCACATGGGGCCACGAGCCGTTATAGGGACGCTGGCGGAGGTCTTGTTGAACATCTTACTACACTCGTAACTCCTGATTTACAGCAGTCTATACCTGTTCACGTTAATTTTTTTATCGTAACTAGTGCTCTTCCAGATCAAGTTAAGGACGTTAGTCGTATGATTCGGGGCTACTCTCAAGAACTAGACTATGTGTTCCGAGAAAGTTTGGGCGACTCTCTTGCACTTATTTAATTAGAGTTTCTTGAGAATGTTAATTTCGTCCCAGGAAATGGCTGCACCTTTGAAT
>CAZVXB010000058.1:0-2611 GCA_964630965.1 Candidatus Woesearchaeota archaeon
CTAATGTTGACTTGAGTAATATTAGCCACCGCGTCAGAATCCGTATTGTTTATGGTTATATTGTAAAGATAGGATATGTCCTCGTTAACCGTACCAAACGTTGAACTTCCATCAAGAGAAGTAACAACCACGTGGAGCCCAAGTACAAACCCTGAAAGAAAAAGGCAGAAGAATAAAGAAGAGGTTAAAAGAGGATTTATCCGAACCATTTTCGCAGTTGCTCCTGTTTTTCATGTGGTTTTCCAAAAATGCCTTGAATGTCTCGTTCAACAATTTCAATAGATTCTAAGAGATACGGACTAACATTATGTGAACGAGCTAATTCAAGTGCGCTTGCGAGGTATTTCACAATACTACCTTCGGAAATGGTAAATATAAGCTTTCCCCCACATTTGGCACATTTACCTGCAAGCGGAGGTCTCCTATATTTCTCATTACATGAAACACATCTAAAAACCTGCATCGAGAATTTTCTTAAGTTACCACGAATATCTCTAATAAAGTGGCGTTCTATGATAAGTCGAGCCACATCTGAAGTATCTACTGCCCTAATTTTTTTACAAAGAGCCATCATCCTATCAACTTTCTCACTCATGGTGGGTAGAACTTTATACGATGAGTTGACAACTCCTGCGTTTAGATTCGAACTATTGTGGGTAAAGCATTTGTTAATGAGAGATTCTGTTTTTTGTTTAAGTCTAGTCTTAACGGTTTCAAGTTTAACTTCTGAAGAATGTTTTCCCTGCTCTGCCAATTCGTATAAATCAAGAGTATAAGGTTCAACCTCAAAGAAAAGAATCTGATCGTCAACATCTCCAGGATTTATTTTAGTATTGAGAACAAGAGGAGCATCCTGCGTTCCTCCCCGATGAGCTGGCAAAAACTTACGAGAAAAATTAAGCAACATGTCCATAAGAAGCATTACAGCCGCCTCATCCCCGTCGCAGTCACGCCTCATAGCAGCATGCATAAAAGGAGAGGCCAAGAGCGATTGTGTTTTTGAAAAACCAATGAGTCGTGCAACGGTGGCCGTACAAATGTGAGGGGCGATACAAACAAAGAAAGAACCAACAAGATCCTCATGTCGAGTAGCATTATAATAGCGAGGAAGCCCATAGAGTTTCTCTAATTCCTGATCGACAAAATGAGAAACATTAAGAAAAACATCATCGGCGTGTTCATCAGGAGAATCGGGACAAGAAGGAAGAACAATATCATGAGGAAGCATCTCCAGAATTTGCTGTTCGCTGACAAGTTCTGCACCATAGATATCAGTCGTATAGCCCAAAGAACGCAACTTCTCAACGGAAGAACGTATTTCAACGGGCTTGAAGAAAGTAAGGGGCATTTCAGTCATATCATATCGAATAGTACCGTCCTTATTCACATGGATACCATACTTCGCACGTAAAAGCCCCTTTCCAAGGTGTTCACAGTTGTGTTCCTTACTCGAAGTTCCACGAACGCCCTTTACAACAGGAAGTTCATCATTTCTAAGACCTAAAAGCTTACGAGCCCCTTCGTAATAAGCTTGTATATCAAGAGTTTGATTGCTATAACTTCTTTGCACTTCAGGATGATCAAGACACGGGTCAATAGAGAGCGTATCACACGCAGGGCAGTGAATCAATTTTATACAATCTGCGCCACAAAGATGACATTTAGAATAAACACTTTGAGCAGAACAAGAGGAACATCGAAAAACAGGGAACTCTGCTTCCACAGTTCCGGCTTCAATAGCTGCTTGAAAACTCCGTAATCGTCCTCCTTCCTCTCCAACGGGAAAAATTGCATGGGGGCTCCCTGTTAGTTTACGTAACTTTGCCTTTTCAGGACGACCCATACGCGTTCCAATAAACGTGCCAGCCTTATCCTTTATTTGAATCGGCGAGAGAGTGTTAATAACATCAAGAACAACCCCTTCAGGAGGAACCTTGCTAATAGTTGATTCTATAAGAGATTCGAAGGTGCCCTTACGCAAGTCGACACCCAAATTGAATAAAAGTGAGCTCATCTCATCCCCCACTAATACCACGTTTTCAAGAGTAACCGTGTGCTCGCACCCTATAATTTCAAGCGCGCGCTTAGCAATGCTGAATCGTTCCTTGTCTGAAGCAGTAAAGGGCAATACTAACTTGTTTTCACGAATAGATCCGTGCCCTATCCAATCAAGAAGAGCAAGAAAAGAAGCATACTCTATTTGAGTCCAATAATAGATGTAATAAGGATGAAGAGGAATCGTATACTCTTCTGATAGTGAAAGCGCTCGTTCAAATGAAATCTCTCTTTTATTCAAAGAGCTGACTGAATCTCCGGCAACTTTCTTAAGTTGCAAGAACCACCATTCCTCAACATACCCTGGTTTGATAAGTTCATAATTACGATTAGCCACATCTCCCCAGGGAATAAGTAAATCTCCAAAATAGAGTATTTCATCAGTATCAGCGTACAACTTCTTTGCTTCTGTATAATCTTTAGGACGTTTAACTGAACCATCGAGTAACTTGACGATGGGCCCATCAATTTCATCACAAGAACCAAGCGCACACCCTTTGGTTGGTTTTTCAATTTTGAGCTGTGTTCCAAATGAGATAAAGTCATCACTGATACC
>CAZVXB010000059.1:0-2583 GCA_964630965.1 Candidatus Woesearchaeota archaeon
ACGAAAGAATAACCAGTGCCACGATTGCTATCAGGACAACCACAACAACAAAACCTACAATCTCTTCCTGTCCTCTTTTAGAGTCTATCATGCTGAAGTCACACCCATAATAATTTTTCCTAAGGTACACGTTCGAGCCCCAGACTGTTCATCGACCCTACAAAGAGCAACAAATGACTCATCAGTCGTGTAGTCGGAGTCGGTTTCAACAAGCGTAATTCGCGTACAATCAGGATAATTTGAGGAAGAGCACTCCGTTTCTTTTGTCACGCCTGGATAAACACGTTGAATGCGCAAGAGAGCTAGATTTGACCCCCAGAGAGAACGATACGTTGCACTTCTATTGCTTAGAATGAACGTTTTGTCGAGATCAATACACGATGCACAGTCATCCACAGTCCATGAAAATTCAGGGCTTCCCGCAAGACGAAGTACGAGTGTTTGTGCTTGTTCATGTCTAAGTTGATTAACATCTTCTCTAAGGGAGGAGAGGCGTATAGAAACGTAAAACGTCAACACCAGCCCAAAAAGGAGTATAAACGCTACAAGTACAAAGGCTATTTGTTGAATCTTAAGTTGTCCCTTAGAAGATTTTACATGCAAGTCTATCATTGGACTCGGAGAGGACCTCGGCCTCGTTTAGTAGTGAAGTAAACGATACTCCTGGATTAAGGAGTTCTTGACGATACATAGAGAGTGCAGACGTAATACTGCTCGAACATCCTCGGGCTTCCAAGAACGCATTCTTTTCCGCATAGAGGGAGGCAAGTTCACTCGCTCGTTTTCGTATGCGCGCGAGCTGACAGGTATAGAGCTGAGAATCAGAGACGAGTGCAGCATAAAATAATCCTTCACCATAATAGAACGTGGCTCCTTTCTTATTCAAACTTCCTTGATGAGGGGTAGAAGATGATTGAACCATAACCTCACATCCTGATCCTTCAAAGCAAATGCGCATGCTTCCTTCAGGGCATTCGTTCCGAGAAGAAACCTGAATCATACTTTCTGCTCCAAGGCCCATAATCTCATCTTTAAAAGAGTCAGGAGGGTTGACAAAACATAATTTTCCTGCATAGAGCGTTATGGCATCTCCTACTTTATAGGGGAGAGTAACGGGCGCGGAAACAATATGCAGTTCTTGCGTTTCTAAATCAGGAGCAGAAAAAATAAAGTGGTTTGAGACCCTATAAGGAATACCATTCAAGCGCCACTCTCGTCCCACTCCGCTCTTCACCTGTGTTGAAATTTCTTGTTCACCAAAGGTGCTACTTGCGTCGCAGTCATTAGAAATACGTGTTTCTGCAGGAAGTGAAAGAGGATAATACTTGGCAGACTCAAGAATAGTTCCCGCAGGATTAAGCGCAGCCCCCAGTTCAGCAGCAACTTCTGTATTGTAAATAGCCCCTTCTCTATCTACAAGACGTGCAACAAGAAAAATGGCGAGCACAAGTATGGCTGCACCAACAACAAGGACAAAAATCCAGGTAAAGCTGAATTCAAAACCCCTTTTCATCATTCTCTATCTATTCCAAAGGACTTTTTAAATCTGGTCAATTTATAGGCGTAAGTTTACATCCTACGTCGTCGGGATCACAGACTAAAACCGTACCATCAAACGAATTCTTAACTAATCTAATATCGACCCGTCCGTTCTCTACCGGAAGACACACAAAACCATTAAATCGTACGTGCTCCAGAGAGCCATACTGAATATCGCATCGTCCTGAGGGAAGAGGATGAAAGAATAAGTTTATGCCCGGTTCATCGTACTGGCGCAAGTCTCGATATTCTTCAGTATCTTTCCCTTCGCTCAAACTTCCGAAACAGATAGAGTCTACAGAACCGGGAACTCTCCCTTCAAACAAATCAAGCGCTTCATCAGATCTCCAAGCTTCGTTTATAGAAGTCTGCAAAGATTGTCTAAAGAGTCCAAGCTCAGAGCAATTCTTCAGACTAAGGAAGTAACTTACCATATAGAATCCTACCGCAATAACGACTACAATAATGATTATGGCAAATATCATGCTAAATGAAAGGTCTATACTTGCCTTACGAGTCATGTTAGAATACATTGCTGGCACTAGCAATAACAGAACAGCTATTGGGGCTTGGTTCATTCCCATAAGCGTCCTTACATTTAATGTAATACGACTGCTGAGGCTTCCACGGTGCCGCGTGGATGAATTGTTTTTGTGAATTAAGAATAATCATATCAAGCCCCTCTTCAAACACAAAGTTACAGCTCGTGAGCGAGTACGTGCATTGTGCGTCTTCATTGGTCACCACTTTTAGAACATCGGACTCGTGATAGAGTCGTGTTACCTGAGGAACTGCTCTATCAGTAATAACTGAGAACTGAGTTGAAGCGCTTGCAGCATTCCCTCCCGCATCAACACATCGGAATGAATATGTATAATTTCCTGCAGTCAATGAAAGAGACTGTCTGTGAACATAGTTGTTAGTCTCAAAGAGCGCAATGAAACTCCCCTCATCTCCCGACGGACTAAAGGTACAAACGGACTTGCCCTCCTCAGCCCCATCATCCGTTCGTATAGTTAAGTTCACACGCACTACATCTGTTCC
>CAZVXB010000060.1:0-2504 GCA_964630965.1 Candidatus Woesearchaeota archaeon
GCGTAACCCCGAGAAGGACTTAGAAGAATTTGGACTTCTTGGGAAGAATGAATCTTCGGGTATGCCTTTGGCTGGCGCTTCATCGGGACTCGGCTTTAGTGATAAAATTGTTTCAACCATCCTTAATCAACTCATGAAATCTCTTGAATCGCAGATGGGGGCTCTTTCAAACGCTGATGCTCGGGCTCTTCCCCATGGTATTCAGGTAAAGATTGGAGTGCCCGTTCAGAAGCAAGCGCCTAAATTGAAGATTCGTAAGTTAAGTGAAGACCAGATGAAACGCATGGCCGGTGTTCCTCGCATTGAGGCAAAGAGTGCTATTCGTCGTCTTAGTGATAGAGTGGTGTATGATTTGAAGGCTCCTGGCGTTACGACGCTTGAAGATGTATTTGTCTCTAAGGTTGAATCAGGTTATGAAGTTAAGGCTATTGCAAAGAATAAAGTGTATGTTAATAGTCTTCAAGTTGATCTTCCTCTTCGAGGATATACGTTACACGAGAAAGGTATTACGTTTGAGTTCGGAACTCAATAATTCTTCTTTTTGATTAAATGATCGCGCCATGATTTGAACATGGGACCCCCGCCTTATCAGAGCGGTGCTCTAACCAGGCTGAGCTACGCGATCTCATTGAGGTGACTTTTAAGACGTTTATAAAGATTTTCTATAGAATAATCCGCGCCCATGCGCGGACATAAACAAATGAAAAATAAAAAAATAAACCGGTTTAATCTACAGCTTGCTGTGAGATTGTTCCTGTTGACGTTAAGTTAAGTTGACCTGATCCCTTCGTATAGGTAATAGTCAACTCTCCTTTGAAACTTTCTCCAGATACAACTGCGGCGCAAGGTACGTTAAATACAGCGCTTGCTCCAGCAGCAACAGATTGAGCGCTACCCGCGTATGATTCACATCCGCTTACTATGACGTTATTCACGCTTACATCTTCACCACCGTTATTTTGCAATTCGATAGAGACTCCATTAGCGTTAGAAACGACTGCTCCAGCAGCATAGAATGGCGGATTTACAACAGTCGCAGACGGTGCATATTTTCCGGGGCTAAATACTCCGAAATAAGCTAAGACTCCGATAGCTATGATTGCGGCAAGAATTGCCCACCCATAGGTCATCAAGAATTCCATAGCAGCTTGTCCTTTTTTGTGCATTATTTCCACCTCCTTTTAGTTTTCTGATAATAATCGAGAGATGTCGAGGGACTTTATAAAGGTTCTTATATTAAAGTGTCAAGTTCTCGACGCCATACCTAGTGAGATGTGCACTATCTATTCTGACCCAGTTTGGCATTCCTTGGATTCTATAGGACGTAGGGTTGTTTGATGAGAAATATACATAGTCTATGACGCTCTTATCAATCACTGAAATACCTGCTGCGCTCAATTCGGGAAGGTTTACGAACGATTCTATGCCGTAGGGGCTCGCACTCATGTTGCCTTCAAGGCGCTGGATGAAACTGGGGGCTTGAGGATTCTCTGTGTAGTAACTATCTGAGGCATGTGCTGAAAGATTTGCTACGTTTGAGCCTTGAACGAACGGAGTATAGGTTGTTTTGGTGATCCCATGGGTAACAAGGCCGTTTGTACTGATGAGATATAGGGGGTCTTCAAAGTTTTCAACGCTTATTTCCGCTTCAACTGATTTGTTTATTCTCCATTGTACCTTATCATTTTTGTCCTTCACAAGAAGGGTTGTATTTACTTGGACGGTTACATACCAGGGGTCTCGTTGAAGTACTGTAATGCGGGGTGATGAGAGAGAGACTTCTGCGTTTACTTTTGAGGCTTTTTCATTGATTGCTCCTTCTATTTCGTTAAAGGTCGCTCCAATCATGAGGGGCTGTGGTTGGGTATTAAGGGTGCCATTCATCATTATTTCTTCTACTGAGCGTGTGACTTGTGCGTTATAGCTTCCCGTTCCACTGATATCGCTCTCTATAATAAACAACGCTCTAAATCCCATGATATATGCTTGACGTTCAAGGTCTTGTTCAACGGATTGAAGGAACGATTCAAGCGTCTCTACTCGTCGTTGTTCAGACGAACGTTGCTTGAATTCGTTATAGATTCCATAGGTCAGAAGGAACAGAGAAATCATTACTATGACTAAAATAGTAAAAAAGAATCCCTTTCGGTTTAACGCCATACTCTCACCTGCACTTCTGTGGACCATGTAAACGGTATTCCGGTTACCTCTGTAAGCGCTACGTTAATATCCGAAGGGGTAAATGTCACATCTACTTTGTTGTCCCCATCGAGGTCTAAACTTCTTAACAATCTATAGACTGATTCCTGTGTGGCATCATTAGGGTTGTATGCTACAGCGGTCGGGAGATAGGTGCATATGTTTGAACCGGTATAATTGGAAGGTATTGGCACGGTAAGGTTCGTGTTGTCTTGGAAACCGATTGTCCAAAGACATCCTTCAGAAAGCGAAACTATTGGAGAGTATCCGGTTGCATTTTTGAGGACTGTATAAATTAATTTGTT
>CAZVXB010000061.1:0-2437 GCA_964630965.1 Candidatus Woesearchaeota archaeon
TTTTGAACATTGTGATTACAATAGTTTTAGTATATTTAACTACTTCTTTTTATGGAGGTTAACTCGCTAGGGCTTCAATGCCAGGTAACGTGCCATGTGCGAGGTAATGAATGAGAGCACCACCGCTGAGGCTGACGTATCCGAACTTGCTTTTGGGGATGTTTAGTTTTTCTATCATGGTTAGAGTATGACCTCCGCTCACGACGGTAAATCCTTTGGAGTAGGTCATGGCACGAAGAAGGGCTTCGGTGCCTATCGAGAATTCTGGTTTTCCGCACAGGCCTGCGAGGCCTTTCAAAAAGACGGCTTTTGCGTGCATGATTTGATGAGCATAGTCTTCTATGGTTGTGATACCGAGGTCAAGAATTTCTTTGTTTTGAGGGAACTCATTCAAAGGACAATCCCGGCGCTTGCCGTTGCTTTCCACTGCGAGATCGTGCGGGACTTGAATGTGTGCTTTATGTTTTCTGATTAAGGTGCTGTGCGAACGAAGAGACTCTTTCATAAGTACGTTTTGTTTTCCTAATTTGGTTCCTTGGGCCATAAGACAGAACGGTCCGAATAAGCCTGAGGCGAGTACTTTGTTCTTTCGTGCTTTGACGAGTTCAATATTGTCTTCAGGTTTTGAACCTCCGAGTACAAAGAGAGCGTTGTTGATATTTAGCTTTTTGACGGCGTTGAGTTCACGTTCGAACACACGACCTATGGCGCTCGGCATGAGAGAAGGGAATCCGACTATGCTCGTGTGCTCTCGATGGGAGGCTGAAAAGGCGTCATTCACATAGATGTCGATGAGCGGGGCTAGACGAGTGAGGAGGAGATTGGGTTTTCCTTTTGTGTACTTAAGTTCATCAGGAACTGAGCGGACGTTATCGAGTAATAGGACCTGGCCGGGTTTGAGGGTGGTAATTGCATGGAGGGCACGCATGCCTATGACATCGGGAATGCATTGAAAATTACTTAATTTGGTCTTGAGGAAATTCGCATGAGGGCGTAAAGAGGTAAAGTCCGATGAGCCCGGTCGTCCTTGATGGGCGAGGATGATGACTGCTGCTTTTTTCTTTTGGAGTTCGCGAATAGTTTCAAGCGGGGCGGTGAGCCGTTCTGACGGTATCAACGAGCCCTTACGAATATCGCTGTTAAGATCAAGCCTTACCAGTACACGTTTGCCTTCGACATGAAGGTCGGATAGGGTTTTGAGTTTATTCATTCCTTATTTCCTCTTATATACAAAATAATAGACTATAGCAGTGATGATGCTGAATAGAACTGCACATACAGTCCAGATGAGTTTCTTTTCATTGTCTTTCTTCAATTTTGCATTGTTGACAAAAACATCATAGATAACCCACACGGCTGCGACAATTCCCAGCGCCCACAAAAGACTTCCGAACATAGTTATACCTCCTTTTAACGTAAACGGTGTACCACGTCAATGACGCGATTTGAATACCCAAACTCGTTATCATACCAGGCAAGCACTTTTACTAAGTTGCCATCTACTTGGGTGCTTAATGCATCAACTATGGCTGAATGAGGGTTGCCGATGATGTCTGAGGAAACAAGAGGCTCATGACTTACTTCTATGATTCCTTTGAAGGTGCTCTTAGAGGCTTTCTCGAGTAGGGCATTTACTGCTTCAACAGAGGTTTTCTTTTGTACTTCAATCGTTAAGTCGGTGAGTGAACCACACGGAACAGGGACACGTACCGAAAGACCGGTCATACGTCCCTTGAGTTCGGGAATGGTTGCGATGACGGCCTCTGCTGCGCCGGTTGTGGTGGGAATCATATTGAGTGCTGCTGCTCTTCCTCTTCTTATATTGTGATGAGCATTATCGAGAATAACTTGATCGTTGGTGTACGCGTGTACGGTCGTCAACATAGCATACTCAACACCGAATGCATCAATCAAGGCACGTGCCACGGTTGCTGCGCAATTGGTCGTGCACGAACCGACTGAAATAATACGATGTTCTTTTTTGAGCCAGGAATCATTTACACAAGGCACGAGGGTGACGTCGGGGTCAGGAGAGGGTGCGGTGATAATAACTCTCTTGGCTCCTGCTTTGAGATGGAGTGAGGCATCTTTCGATTTGGTAAATGCGCCTGTTGACTCGATGACTACATCGACTTTGAGTTCTTTCCAGGGTAATTTAAGAGGATCGCGTTCTGAAATGACTTTTATTTTTTTACCATTTACTATTAAGTAATCTTTTTTTGCTTCTACGGTTCGAGTATATTTGCCATAGACTGAATCATATTTCAATGTGTACGCGGCAGCTTCAGCACCGTGGGTGTCATTGATAGCTACAACGTTGAGTTTACGATCAAGTGCAATCTTGAAAATAGCACGTCCAATACGACCAAAGCCGTTAATTGCGATATTCATCCTCTTATCCTTTATCGAGGCTTTTTCACTATAAAAAGGTATTGTG
>CAZVXB010000062.1:0-2416 GCA_964630965.1 Candidatus Woesearchaeota archaeon
GAGCCGTCGGGGAATATCCAGGTAGGATAGGCGTTGATGCCTGCGCTAGAACAGATTTCTTTTTGTGATCTATCCGAGTTAGAACATTCAATATACGGTAAGTATTTTGCTGCTTTGCCGAACATGTTTTTTTGATCGATACAGTGTGGACACCAGTACGCCCCGTAGAACTTCGTGCCTGAGTCTGCAATGCATTGGGCAAATGCCACGTCGGCTGCCGAGGCAGGAGAGATGAACGTTGAAGCGCCGTAGCCGATAACGGCAAGGACAATAATAATTCCTATCCAGGCAAGGTATTTTTTCATAGGACTTTTAGACGTAAGTGGCGTGTGAGGGTGAGCTGCTTTATGATGTTGAGCTAATGCCTCAGGCGAGTGAAATTGTTTTCCGCAGGTTCTACATTCGTGCATAGTTCATTGAAGAAAAAGGTGTTTTTATAGGTTATCTATTTAATTCTTGGTAGAGATTCTTAAAGAATAGGATAAACACGGGCACTAAAACAAGCGCCGTGATAAAATCAACACTAATAGTTAATAAGAGAGAGACTAGGCTACTGACGATGTCTGTTGCTTCTGGAGATGTTGTTAAAGGCGATGTTATAAGTGCGAATAGAAATCCAATGATGACAAGTAATACAAGGTATCCTGCAACTCTCCACCAGTTTCCTTTGATGAGGGCTCTGCTTTTCTTAAGGCTTTCACCTATCCTTCTTTTCTCTCCCAGATATATGTAGCTACTAAGGATCCAGTATACTGCAAATATGATGGCTGGCACGATAAGCAACACGAATAGTCCTGCCATAAAGAGCATTACTACTATAACAAATCCAATATATCTCCAATAGGCTTTCTTGCCTTCTCTTATAAGGTCGTGAAGGCTGAAGCGAACTTTCTTTAGAGGTGTAATGGTCATTCCTGCGTAATAGAATAATGTTACGAGAGATGTTGCGAGAATAACAAGAATACTAAGTAAGGCAACGGTCCATGAGTCTTCTGTCAGATCTGTGAGAGACCATGAAAATAGAATTAACGTGGAAATAGCTGTTGGAATAAGCACAAACATAAGAGAAAATTTAAAGATCGACTCAAAGTTCGAGGTATAATCTTTCCAAGACTTTTTGAATAGTGTTGTGAATTTCATTCTTAAAGTTGACCGTTCTGCATGAATTTTCTCATGGCTTGTTCGAGAATGACTTGAGGGGCAAATCCCTTTCGGCTACATGCTTTGGTAAACTCATCGAACGTTGTTTGGTCAACCATATAATCCATCTTTCTCTTTCGTGCACCAGGAGGTGTTGCTGCCATACCTCTTCAGAAGAAGGTTGCTATTTAATTGTATGTCTCTCAGATATTAATCAATCTCCTTTCGTACCTGTGCAAGCGTCTTGACTCTTCCTTTATTATAGTCCTCAATCCCTCGAGCTATTTCCCTCATAGCTTCAGGATCGGATAACAACTCGATAGTATCAATTAGACTTTCCTTTTTTATTTTATTCATATTATATGTAGAAGAGTAACGTCGTAAAGGCTATGAAGGTTATAAGCACCAACAAACCTACCGTATAACCTAGTAACGTGAGGGCTTCTTTCTTCTTTCCATCAAGGTATAACATGACAGGCTTTCCAAAGACGAGGAAGCTTGTTATCGCTGCAGAACAGACAAACAGGAGAAGTGCTGAAACAACCGTTAAGGGTGTGTCTTTTTGGTCAGAAAATGAGCTCTCAAGGAAAAACATAAACGAAGCAAGGAGTAAGATATAAACGGCCGTTCCCAGTGCGTTGATGAGTGCTCTTTTTAATAAGTCCTTCATAGACTTCTTTATTGTTTGGATTATATAAAGTGTTCTCAATAGAAGCTGTAAATCTCCACTATTAATCGTACACGTTCTTTCTATGCCCTATTCTTACTACTAGTATCTTATTGGCCGATACTATAACATCAACAATCGCTCGATAGTCTGCTACTCGTAATCGCCATAGTTTATCTCCTTGAAGTCTTTTGAGGAATCTAAAGGGGTTTTCTCTTAACCCATACACCTTTTGTAGTATCATCTCGGCATCTTTCTTAGGTAGCTTTCTTAGAAATTTTTCTGCATTCTCTTCTATTTGAATTGAATACATTTTATTTTAACGTTATTCCTAATTCCTTTGCAACTTGCTCTATAGATTTAACCTTTCCTCTCTTTATATTTTCTAGACCCTCTTGTATTTCGGCCAGTTCTTCTTCACTAAGTGTTTCTTCTTCTTGGTTGTCAATGAGGTTGTTAAGAAGATCGTCATACGATTGTCTCTCCATATTCTTAAGAGCTTTCAGTCTTTCCAGTGTATGTTGGTTTATTTGAATGGTTGTTTTTTCCATGTTATATAGCTGTTATAGCAACTATATAAATATGTGTATTTCAACGATGAGGGCAGCC
>CAZVXB010000063.1:0-2352 GCA_964630965.1 Candidatus Woesearchaeota archaeon
CCCTTTGTCTATTTATCGGAGGATCGTGTCAAGGGAGTTTCAATAGACTATCTTCGATTAATTTCAGGAGAGCTTAACATGATAATAGTTTACAGCGAGCCCACCTCCCTTCCTAATTTATTTAACAAAATAAAAGAAGGAAAAATAGAAATGATAACCTCTCTAACTCGTACCCCTGAAAGAGAAGAATTTCTCATCTTCACAGAGCCCTATATTAAAATCTCTGCAGGATTATTCTCAACCCGAAGAGAGATTTTAACCATTGAAGAAGCAAACGAAAAGAGACTCAAGGTGGCCGTAGGAAACGGATATGGTGTTCAATCGTTTCTCCAAGAGAATTATCCTAACCTCACGCTCGTCTTAGTAAAAAATGACTTAGAAGCCCTGAAGACCATAAAGGCCGGAGAAGCAGACATTGCTATTTCAGATCTTGGAAGTGTTTCCTATCTTGTTGAACAGAACAACCTCGACCATATATATTTCATAGGAAAATCAGGATTTGACTATGAACTCAGTTTTGCATTCTCTAAAGAAGATGCATCCACCGTAGAAGCATTTAATCGCGTTATAAAAAATATTCCCCTAGAAACAAATAAAGAAATTGAAACAAAATGGTTTGTCCCCGAGTCGAACCCTCTTTATTTTTCCCAAACGCTCTTCTTTATTACTATCTCGTTCATATTCGGCATAACTTTTCTTGTATATATCTACTCTCTCTGGAAAATAAATAATCGCTAACGTGGTCTTGAGCGCAGATACTCTTCGTGCAACTTCTTATAGGAAGTATAACCATCACGCATAAACGCATCCCATCTTCCCGTAAACCATTGATTCAATGATATCCCTTCGCTATCTGATGCGATAATATCATGAGCCGATTCTATACCTCCTGTTCTGATAACATGAAATTCCTGCGAGGGTTTGCCCGCCCTGAGGTGCTGAACTGCCGTAGCACACAATAAGAGGGAATCTTCCTTAAGCGGTCTTCCACTAACTCCTCCGCCAACACCAAACGAAGGGTCAGTCGTAAATGTATCGTATAGTTTTTGCTCATCTGGAGTAATAGACGCTCTTCGTTTAGAATAATTAGTAGAGGTATTCCCAAAATTAACTCCATCAAATCCCGCACTAAAGAGTAAATCCATCAATGGTTTGACGTGCTCAACAGAGGTATCATTAGAGAACTTAACAACAACAGGTAAACGTCGTGTTCGTCGGTTGAGAAAATGCTCTTTAACATAGTTCAATCGACCAGCAAGATCGGAATCTTGGGGTCTTCCATGCTCGGTGTTAGGACAACTTTCATTAAGTTCTAAAAAGTCAACACCAGCATCAGCATACAATCTCATTCCTGCAACAAGCTTCTCCAATTTTTCCTGCCCTTTGTAATCGGGAGATCCCATAACGCTCCATCCGACAGGACATCCATGAAGCCGACTAATACGTGAAGCAATTGGGGCGTTCGCTTCATCTCCGTCGTTAGGAAGTCCAAGCCAGTTCGAAGCAGCTCCTGAATGAGGATATGCTACGAAGGGATGAACAACATCCTCCTTGGAGTTGCCAAGACGAGCATTGTAAGTACCCGTTCCTCCGAGATATCCAGCAGCACCCTCATGAGCCACGAAGGAATAACATTCTCCATTTTTGAACATACCTGCAGCATTCAACACAGGACCACGAAAATGAATACCCCAGAGCACTCGATGTAAATCTGGTGAAGGCACATAAGCTTTGGGAGGACGTTCATTCGCTAATTTTTTAAGAAAAAGAGCTCTACCCTGAGATTCTTGTGCGATCCATACACGCGGAGGAAGAAGAAGCTGTCCGAGCGTTCGAACTGAACCTAACACAGAAGCAACCTTATCAATGCCCATAGAACAAGGCAGAGTAACAGCTATAAAAAGATATAGGGGTTAAAAGTTATTTAAGTAAATGTTCAAGACCAGCCCATGAATTAACCGGATAGGCTTGAGAATCATACGTTCCAATAGGTCGATTGGGCACGTCAATGTTAAACCTACTCGTTATAGCATCATGCGTAATTCGACGTATCTCCGCATCAGACCAGTTATCTTTCTTTAACCATTCCAAAAAAAGAGGCCAGGCATGAAGAGAGGTAAGCCCTGACAAACAAGCTCCATGAAGCTCCATTTTTTCATTGAGTGCATGAGGTGCATGATCTGTTTCTATCCAATCTATATGTCCTTCCTTCAGACGTTGAACAAGTAACGGAGGCATTTCTGGTTGACGTAAAGGAGGATTTACCTTATACTGTGCACCATTAGCTTGAAGCATGAGACGATAATCAAGAAGAAGATGGTGAGGAGTAACTCCGCAAGAGACGTCCTGCCC
>CAZVXB010000064.1:0-2345 GCA_964630965.1 Candidatus Woesearchaeota archaeon
TCATGCTATTGAATCGTATGATGTGCATGCAGGCGTTACCATTCCTAATTATGATAACGGAGACAAGAGTCGTTTAGAACCGGGGATTTATGCCATCGAGCCGTTTGCAACTAATGGATATGGAAAGGTTGTGGATGGGCGGCCCTCAGGTATTTACCAGCTCGTTAAACAAGGTTCGGTGCGCGACGCATTTGCTCGGACGGTGCTTGCGTTTATTGTAGATGAGTATCAGACCTTGCCGTTTTGTTCACGATGGATTCATGCGAAATTTGGTAATCGTGGGCTCGTTGCATTGCGTTTTATTGAACAGGCTGGTTTGTTGCACCACTTTGCTCAACTCGTTGAAGCAGGACGAGGAAATGTGGCCCAAGCAGAACATACGTTCCTCGTGGAAAGCGATTCTGTAACACAGATAACATAAGTTAGAAGTAGGTTTGTTTTGGGACTACTTCTTTTGAATGGGTTGTGTCTTTTGACGTTTTGCTTGTCTTTTTAATGTTCTTTATTTCTTTTTCTACAAACTCGGGCATTTTTATTTTACCATGAGTTTTCTCATATTTCTTGAGGTTCTCATGAGCACTCTCTACAAATTCTTTCATTTTCCAAGGGTCCATCATTATTGCTTTGTGATTTACCACAACTGCAAGTTGATTGGCAGGATCCATATGTTGAACATTCATGCCTTTGAAGTCAAGCATAAATCTATCTGCTTTGTGCTGAATCATAAACGACTCGCTTAACAGGGCGTTCTGATCTATATTGTGGTGTACTTTTTGTTCCATTATCCTGCGTATAGGGGCCCGTCAATACCTCCTGCCTTTGCGATTTTAAGATAGTGGTCTTCAATCTTCTTGTATCGTCGAGCAGTGTCCTCTGAAACCGAGGGTTTGACTCGGCCCATGGCATCATCAAAGTCTTGCATGGTTACGACTTCTGATTTCATATCTCGTCGTAATGCTGCGAGTGCTGCTTCACGAACTATGCTTTCAATGTCCGCTCCAACGAATCCTTCGGTCTTGGTAACGAGGGTTTCAACGTTGACGTTCTTATCAAGTGGCGTGTTCTTAAGGTGAATCTCAAAAATCTTTCTTCGGGATTCTTTGTCAGGAACGTCTACCAGTAAGACTCTGTCGAACCGTCCCGGTCTAAGGATTGCGGGGTCGAGCATATCAGGTCTGTTCGTAGCTCCAATAATAGTTACATCTTTGAGCCCTTCAAGTCCGTCTATTTCTGCAAGGAGCTGGTTGAGTACGCGTTCGGTTACTTTTGTTCCCATTTCAACGCCACGCTTACCTGCAAGAGCATCGACTTCATCGAAGAAGACAATACAAGGAGCTACTTGTCGAGCACGCTCGAATATTTTACGTACTCCTTCTTCTGACTTTCCTACCCACATGCTTAACAGGCTTGGACCTTTAATGCTAATGAAGTTTGCTTCTGATTCTTTTGCGACTGCTTTAGCTAACAACGTCTTACCCGTTCCCGGAGGACCGTACAAGAGAATGCCTCGGGGAGGACGAATACCAAGACGTTCAAAACTTTGGCGGTGCTTGATAGGCCATTCAACGGCTTCTTTGAGAGATTGTTTGGTTGTAGCAAGACCACCAATGTCTTCCCAGCCAACGTTTGGAGTTTCAACGAGCACTTCACGCATGGCACTTGGTCTGACTACTTTGAGGGCTTCATCAAAGTCTTCATTAGAGACAACCATGGAGTCGAGCACTTCTTTAGGAATTTCTTGGTCTTTATCGAGTTCCATTTGAGGAAGTCTCTTTCGTAAGACTACCATTGCTGCTTCTTTTGCAAGTGAGGAAATATCTGCACCTACGAATCCGTGCGTCTTGCCTGCGAATACATCAAGCTTGACATCCTTGCGAAGAGGCATGTTTCTGGTGTGAATCTTCAGAATGTTCAGACGAGCTTTCTTATCGGGCACAGAGATTTCAATCTCTCTATCGAATCGACCGGGTCGACGTAAGGCAGGGTCAATGGAGTTTGGTCTGTTCGTAGCTCCAATAACCACGACTTTGCCTCTTGACTTAAGACCGTCCATGGCTGTAAGCAATTGTGAGACGACACGTCGTTCAACTTCTCCTTGCACTTCTTCTCGTTTAGGTGCAATAGCATCTATTTCATCAATGAATATAATCGTAGGTGCGTTTTTTTCGGCATCTTCGAACAAGTCTCTGATTTTCTTCTCTGATTCTCCATAGAACTTGCTCATAATTTCGGGGCCGTTGAGCAATACGAAGTTTGCTTCTGATTCGTTCGCGACTGCTTTAGCTAACAACGTCTTACCCGTTCCCGGAGGACCGTACAAGAGAATACCTCGTGGAGGACGGATA
>CAZVXB010000065.1:0-2262 GCA_964630965.1 Candidatus Woesearchaeota archaeon
CTCCGAGCGTGAGCACCTGCGCCCGCTTGTTGTAGGAGGAGGGACGGTTCTTTCCTCGACGTATACAGACTATACGCCCGAGCAGGGACCGGCTCGATTTGAAGCAGGTCTTCAAGACTATGCCGGGATTATCGGTCTGGGTGTTGCTATTGCGTATCTTAATCGCATAGGGCTCAAAGCTATACAAAAACACGAACAGAAACTTAATCGCCTTGCCACCGAGTTGCTTTGTGCAATCCCGGGCGTTGCAATTATGGGGCCACACGACCCGAGCAAACGAGGAGGCATCATCTCATTCACCCTCAAGGGCATTGACGCGCTCAACGCCTCTCGAATGCTTTCAACCGCACACAACGTCTATGTGCGGGGAGGGATGCATTGTGTGCACAGTTGGTTTACCGCTCGTAATCATCCGGGCACTATTCGTGCGTCATTCTATTGTTATACGTCTGAAGACGATGTCCGCGCCCTTGCGGAAGGAGTGAAACGCCTTGCTTCTCTACGCTGACGCATCTTACACAATCTTTAAGAAGTGCTAACGCGCCTGTCCTTTATCATACATGATGAAAGGAGGATTCTAACTATGGAACAACCAACGGAACAAAAAGCAACTAACTCATGGAAATATGCCTTCATTGCACTCGTTGTCGTGGTTGTACTCGCAGGAGTTATCCTCTGGGTTAATAGCTCATCAGGATCAGTTACGGGAAATGTCGTCAAAGGCGATAGCGTAACCGTCCCTTCTGCCAAAGTACTCATAGACGACGACCCTGTCTTAGGAGACGCTAACGCACCTGTTACGATTGTTCAATTTACCGACTGGCAATGTCCGTTCTGCCGTAAATTTGAGTCAGAGACATTTGACCAGATAAAGCAAAACTACATTGACACCGGAAAAGTGAAGTTCGTCACTCGTGATTTCCCTCTTGAATCAATCCATCCTGGTGCACTCCCTGCTGCTCTTGCAGCTGAATGTGTAAACGATCTTGGAGGTTCAGACGGGTATTATGCGTTCAAAGAACTCGTTAATGATGAGCAAAACACTCGTGATAGTGGTTCGCCAGCTGGTCCTGTAACCAAGACAATCACGTTTACGAATGATGATCTTGTCGCCTGGGCTCAAACGCTCGGCTTTGACATTCAAAGCTGTCTTGATGATCAAACGTACCTCTCAGAAGTACGAGATGATCTTGCAGGAGGTCAAGCTGCTGGAGTATCGGGCACGCCTGCCTTCTTTATAATTAACAAGAAAGGCACAGCCACCTTACTCTCAGGAGCACAACCCTACACAGCATTTAAGTCGGCTTTAGACGTCGCTCTTAAGTAACGAGATTTTATTTCTTTTATTTTTTTAGTTATTTATTCAAGACGCCTGGTCCGGGCGTCTCACACTCCTGTCACACCTAGCTCCCCTCGTCGGATTCTAGGTTTATAGGTGCTAACTTTTTGTGCATAAAGTGAGTATAGTAAAGTCTTTAATTTATGTTTATCTAGATTTATCATGACCGAAAGAGTTTTAGTAAATATCGATAAATTTGTTCAATTTCATAAAAAGAGAATTGATCTCTTAAACGAATTTGCGAAAAATAAGAGTCACGGCAGACTTATCTTTCAAATTACTTTTCTCGGTTTAGAGAGCTTAGCTAAATTGTTATATCCTAAAGAGGAATCTCCAAAAACTAGATTTGTTGAACTTCTCTCACTACCAAACATGGGTTTCCGAAAAGAAGAAGCAATTCAATTATACAAAGACTGGAGAAATTCTTTAATTCATCAAGGTTTTATTGCTAGTCCTTGGAATACTTTAGAGATGTGGGAAGAGTATGATATTTGCTTTCTAGAGTATCCTGAGAATAAATTAAGATCTTCAACAGAACTTCCGCCAGAATCAATAATTGCTGTTTATAGAGGTAGGCTTGAATATCTAGAAGACTTTTTTAGAAAAACTAACACAAAACAAGTAGAATTGTCTTAATGCCAACTTTTTGTACATTTCCTTGCTTATGCGCATTTTTAGTATGGAATATGGTCTAAATGCTATTACTATTAATATGTCAGCACGCTTTCAATGCCTGAAACTTCGTTTTCTTTCTCTTCTCCACATCCAATATCCAAATAAGAATATTACAACACCAGCTCCGCCTATTCCAAAATAGGTGTCCAAAAGATTAAACGGTAAACCTGAAGGACTTACTAATTCATGAATCCATAGAGCAAAACCTCCGAAGGCCATCATTATTCCAAAGAACATCGATAGCTTGA
>CAZVXB010000066.1:0-2259 GCA_964630965.1 Candidatus Woesearchaeota archaeon
CCCAATGAAATGATATCTCCTTTTACCATAGCTCGTCCGAGTAGACCGTTTTTGAATATTTCAGGATCTCCTTGAACCATGATGCCTGGTTGAGCGGGAGCGATAGCTATTTTCTTTGCTGCTTTAACTTGAATGCGTTTGACTGCAACCATTTCTCCAATTCCTGTTTTAGCGTTCTTACGAATAAGACCATCGATACGGATAATGCCCTCCCCTACGTCTGCAGGGTAGGAACGATCGACAATGGCTACGGTTTCACGTTCTCCTTTGATTGCAATAATATCTCCTCTTCGAAGACCGAGGGTTTTCATTACTTCAGTGTCTATGCGAGCTACACCTTTGTAGGCGTCATCTTGCAGGGCTTCAAGTACACGTAATTTCACTTCGCTTATGGGTTTAGATTCGCTCATCGTCATCTCCTCCAAAGGCAATACTTAATTTGTGCATGTCTTCAAAACAGAGGCGGACCATGTCGTCCATCATTTTTTCTTGCTGTTGAAAGAAAGTAATTATCTCTTTAGGAATGCTAATTGCATGGCTGTTTCCGACCATACGAAGCTTGACTTGATAGGTCTTATCCTTGAGGTTATTGTATTGGTCAAAGTTTGCGAGGTCTGCAGGGTGCACAATGCGATCATGACACTTAGGGCATTCAACTGCTCGAAGTTGGGCTCCTGACTTGGTTATGGAGGTTGGTTCCATTTCTTCACCACATTGCTTGCATAGAATCGTTGTGTCGAATATATCTGTCATAGTGTATCCTTTATGTATACATTTCTTGTGTATACGGGAGTATATAAAGATTATGGTCTTTGCTGATAGATTATTCTAGTATACTATCAGATTCCTCTTTTGAGCGCGTTTTAATGAGAAGGGCGGCAAGAGGGCTTTCTCCCGTCGTTACTCTTACTTTCTTTCTGACCCATCCTCTTTCTGCATTTGTCATTCCTATTCGTATCCTGACTGCTAAGGCTTCATCGGTAAGGGGGAATAATGTTATAGCAAGGGAAGGGGTAAGTTCGTGTCCCCGACCATCCATGTCTTGAAGGTTGTAAAATAACGTATCTCCTCTCTTCATCATTCCTTCTGTGTAGTAGACTATGGTTCTATTGGTTCTCTGTGGGTCGTCTGCTATGTAAAATTGGTTCTTTCCTATGAGCGTGCCATTCGCGTCTCTTAATTCCATAGTTGTGGCTCTTTCCTAGGCTTTAAATAACCTTTCTACGTCCTCGAAGAATGCTTTCCTATTTGAGGCGATTCTGGTTCTTTTTGAAAGAAGATAGTTGGCAGTCTTGGATTGTTTCACTTGCACTCATGTATGTATTTATCCGGTTTGTTTTTTTCCCTCTTCTTGCGCTTGCGTTTGCTTCTCCACTACCGCTCGTTGTGGTGGAGTCGTGTTCTATGTATCATGAACAGGGCTATGAGGGATGGTGGTCACAGAACGAGCTCTGGTACGAAACTGAACATAACATAGGCAAAGAAGACTTTGATCAGTTTCCTTTCCGTTCAGGATTAAATAAAGGAGATATTGTGTTCGTTTCAGGTCGAGGAGGGTATGATGTGGGAGATATTATCATATTTCAATCGAGTTACACCTATCCTTTGATTCATCGAGTGGTGAGTCTTGATCCGCTTGCAACTAAAGGAGATCACAATCCTATGCACCTGCCTGATGAACAAGACATTCCATCAGAGGCAGTTCTAGGAAAGGCCGTTGCGCGCATTCCTGCCTTGGGATGGGTAAAGCTTATTTTCTTCGAAGGTTTCAAGTCGTCTGAATCTCGAGGGCTTTGTCGATAAACATAAGGCTTAAAAAGTTCAGTTCTAACAAGACCTATGGAATTTTGTCCTAAGTGCGGAAGCGTTATTGTTGTAGCTGATAAAAAGGCTGCTTGTGCAAAATGTGGATACCGTCCTAAGACTCCGGTAAAGATTCAGGCGTCTGAAAAAATGGAAAAGACTTCTCGTATTGCGGTTATTAACGAAAAACAACTTAACACCTATCCTAAGGTTCAGATTAAATGTCCTCAATGCAAACATGGCGAGGCTTACTTTTGGACGCTTCAAACTCGAGCAAGCGATGAATCAGAAACCAAATTCTATAAGTGTACCAAGTGTGAACACACCTGGCGTGTGTATCGTTAACTCGCGGTTGATGCACTACATTTTTAAAGCATCTTGAAGTTGATTTTTCACGGCTCCGTAGCTCAGCCCGGTTAGAGTACTGGACTTTTAATCCAGGTGTCGCGGGTTCAA
>CAZVXB010000067.1:0-2258 GCA_964630965.1 Candidatus Woesearchaeota archaeon
CCTGTGAAGGGTTATGATTTTAACAAAGGGGTTACTTATAGCGGGATTGTAAAGAGTTTTGGAAGTACGGGCTTTCAGGCGACGCATTTTTCTCGAGCGGTTGACATTACGAATGCAATGATACAAGATAAGGCATTTATTTTTCTTGGATATACAAGTAATTTGGTTTCTTCTGGGTTGCGTGATGTATTTCGCTATTTAGTTGAGCATCAGAAGGTTAACGTTCTTGTTACCACGACGGGAGGTATAGAAGAAGATATTATCAAATGTTTAGGTGATTTTACCATCGGAGATTTTTCGTTGGATGGAAAGAAGCTACGAGAAGAAGGTATCAATAGAATTGGTAATATACTTGTGCCCAATAATCGATATGTTGCTTTCGAGAAGTTTGTTCAACCGATTCTTGAAGAGCTTTATCATGAACAGAAGAAGACTGGAAAGCCCACGCGAGCTTCACAGCTTATTTGGAAATTAGGGGAGAAGATTAACAATAAGGAAAGCATTTATTATTGGGCTTGGAAACATAAGATGATGGTGTACTGCCCCGTTATTACCGACGGTGCGCTCGGAGACAATATTTATTTCTTCAAATTCAAGCATCCCGATTTTATGCTTGACGTGACGGACGACGTGGTTGATTTTAACAATACCACTATCGGTCTGAAGAAGTCGGGAGCTATTATTTTGGGAAGTGGGGTAGTAAAACATGCTATTCTTAATGCTAATATGTTACGCAACGGGGCAGACTACGTGGTGTATGTGAATACGTCGCAGGAATTTGATGGAAGCGATGCTGGAGCACGACCTGAAGAAGCTATTTCGTGGGGAAAAATACTTCCTGGAGCTCGTCATGTGAAACTTTTTGCAGATGCAACGATTGTTTTTCCTCTGTTAGTGGCTGAAACATTTGCGCAAACTCTGTAATTGTTGTCTTTATGCAGTTGTAGTTTTTTGTTTTTGTCTTTTTATTTATTTTTCTTGACTGACATCAATTATTTAAACTCAAACGAGATGTTTGTTTATTATTTTGAAAGGAGGTTAAAAAAATGGTACTCGACTTTGCAAAAGAGGCAATACAGAACGTTAGTCAGTACAGTATCAACTTCGATGAGTTGCGTGCTGGAAAGGCTAATATCAAGGTCTTCGGTTGTGGAGGAGCTGGTTGTAACACAATTACCTGGTTATTCAACAAGGGAATTAATGGTGCAACTATCTATGGTCTCAACACAGACGCTCTTCACCTCAGTATCACAAAAGCAGACGAGAAAGTCCTTATTGGTAAAGAACTTACACGCGGTTTAGGATGTGGTGGTTACCCGGCTAAAGGCCGAGAAGCTGCTAAAGAGTCAATCTCTGATCTTAAGAAAGCGGTAGGTAATGCTGATATGGTCTTCATCTGTGCTGGTATGGGTGGTGGAACAGGAACTGGAAGCGCTCCTGTCGTTGCGCAGCTTGCTAAAGAGAGCGGTGCAGTTGTCATTGGTGTGGTAACTATGCCGTTTGAATGTGAAAAAGCTCGTATTGACAAGGCAGAATTCGGTTTGCAAGAGCTTCGTGATGTTGTTGACACCGCAATCGTTATTGACAACAATCGACTGGTCGATATTGCAGGTAACTTGCCAATGGAACAGGCTTTCGCAGTAGCAAACGAGCTAGTAAGTACAATGATTAAGGGAATCGTGGAAACCATTACCCTCCCGTCATTGATTAACTTAGACTATGCAGACGTTTCAGCTATTATGAAAGGCGGTGACGTTGCCGTTATCGGCGTAGGTGAAAGTGACACCACTGCTCGTGTAGACGAAGCAGTTCGACAAGCTTTGACGCATCCTCTCTTAGACGTAGACTATCGCGGAGCAACTGGTGCTTTGATTCACGTTACATGTGGTCCTGACTTTAAACTGGAAGAATTTTCAGGTATCGGTCAACTCGTAACGGAGAACTTAAGCGCAGACGCTAACGTGATTATCGGTGCTCGTGTTAACAAGGACTTTGGAAACAAAGTGCGTGTTATTACGATCATGACTGGTGTTAAATCACCCTATGTTCTTGGTAGAGAGCGCGAACCTGCACCTGGTGCACGTTCTGAAATGTCTGATCTCGGTATAGAGGTCTTCAGATAATCAATCCTTCTTCGAGGGAATTTTTTTCTTTTTCTCTTTTCTTTTTTATTTCTTAGAATTAAATGTAATTAAGCGTCTTCTTCTCTTGTTGAGGGGTCTTCGCTGAAGACAGGGCGTTTACTTTGACCCCAGTGT
>CAZVXB010000068.1:0-2234 GCA_964630965.1 Candidatus Woesearchaeota archaeon
ACCCCCGTCAACGGATCCGAAGTCCGCTATTCTATCCACTAAACTATGGGCCCTTAATAAAAAAAGCACAAAGAGCATTAATAAAGCTTCTGAGCGTTCAACGTTTACGCGTACGCCGAGTAAAATCATCAACAAGCGCACGAGCTTGAGAGGGGGATAAAGAAATGTTCTTGCCAACGCGTTGACGTGTTATTTCGTACAAAAAGAGCGCGCTAGCCACACTCACATTCAAACTTTCAACCATCCCTCGCATAGGTATCTTTACAACAACGTCAGAAAGCGAAAGAGCAGTGTCAGAAAGCCCGCTGTGTTCATTTCCCACGAGAAGAGCAATCTTTGTAGAATCAAGAGGTGCGTCAAAAAGAGGGACACTCTTCTCTGTCAAAGCACTTGCAACAACCACGTATCTTTTCTTCTTCAATTCATTCAAACATTCTTTCGTAGATCGAAAAGTATGAAACGTCAACCACTTGTGCGCAGACGAAGAACTCTTCTTCCCCAGTTTGGTAGGATTCCACGGCGTTTGCTTCTCAAAAATAATATACACGTCCTGTACTCCAAGCGCGTCACACGTCCTAAAAATAGCCTCTGCGTTATGAGGGTCATGAATATCTTCTATAACGAGAGCAAGTCCTGCCTGACGCTGAGAGACAACCTGTTCTATTTTTTTAAGACGTCGTGGAAGCACCATTAGGGAATACTCAAAAAAGAAGTATGTTTAATAATCATTCCCTCTCGTACAAGCGCATCAACAACCCGTTCTACCTTCTCATGTGCTCCTGAAGAGAGTTCATTCAAATCTGAAAGTTCGCATCGTCCTTTCTTGGAAAGCAAACGAAGAATGGCTCCTCGTAACTGTCTATCTGAACCCTCAAACCGAGATTGTTTGGTATAATGCTTACTCCGGCGACTTATATTACCTTGTGTTTTCTTCAGGTAGGTCCCATAATCCATCAAAGCGGAATACCATTCTCGAGGTTCAATGCCCTCAAGAGATTGTTCAACGAAGGGCTTCAACTCATCATCTCGCACGTCAAGCCGTCCCGGAAAAAAATGATGAATAAACACCGTACGCACATTAGTTTCGATGAAAGTCACCGGCATATTAAAGGCAAATGCGGAAATAGAACAGGCAGTTGCATATCCTATGCCCGGTAAATCATCCAATTTTTCAACATTAGTAGGCAAGACACCATTATGCTCTCGAACAATAATCTCTGCAGCTTTCTTGAGAGCTAAAGCGCGACGATTATATCCAAGCCCTTGCCATAAAGACAAGATATCAGAAAGGGGTGCAGAAGCAAGACTCGCAAAATCAGGAAACCGATCAATAAATGCATTGAATTTGTCTATCGTTCGTCTCCCTGCTTGAGTCTGTTGCAACATAACTTCAGAAATAAAAACATTATAGGGACTCGGAGCATCACGCCAGGGAAATGAACGTTTATGCTCTGAATAATAAGTCATAACAGTCTCCCTAAATGAATCGAGGTTCATAACCACTTAATCTCCGAGTAATGATTCAATAAGCGATTTAGCGACTGCATAATCAGCTCGACGCTCAGTAGCCTTCATCACCTGTCCAAGTAAAAAGTTGAGTGCCTTTGCATCCCCCGACTTATAGTCCTCAACAGCCTTCGCATTCTCACTAATAACTTTTTCAATAATTCCCTTTAATTCAGAAGCCTTCTCAAGTTTACCCTCACTATCAGAAGGATCAAAACTCTTCGGCACAAATCGATTCAACAAAGCCTTAGCCTGTAACTCCGTAATTTTTTTACTCTTTACTAGAGAAAGTAAAGTTGCAAAGTGATCGACCGAAATATGCACCTTATCGAGTGTTGTTTTGTTCCAATTCAAAACTCTCAGAAGTTCAACAGTTACCCAGGGGGCAGCGAACGTTCCATCAATTTTTTGAGCAACATCCTCGAAGAAAGAAGCGATCTCTATATGTTGAGCAAGTATAGAGGCAGTAGTTTGATCAAGGTGATATTTCTTAACAAGCTTCTGGAGTTTAACGCTTGGCAATTCAGGCAATGCAGAACGAAGAGACTCCACAAAAGAACGCTCAAGAGTAACCGTAAGCAAATCAGGGTCGGGCATGAATCGATAATCTGCCTCCTGTTCTTTACTTCGCATACTCATGGTCTTTCCCTTAGCTTCGTCATATCGTCTCGTCTCGCGGACCGAACCCTCACGTTCCTGCCTATCCAATTCATAAATAATCGCATTCC
>CAZVXB010000069.1:0-2218 GCA_964630965.1 Candidatus Woesearchaeota archaeon
GGTAGAGCACTCCCTTGGTAAGGGAGAGGTCACGAGTTCAATTCTCGTCTCGAGCTCCATCGTTAGTATCTAAATTAAAATTTACAAAGAAAAGCCTATTGATTTCCAATTTCTCTTCATACATAATGTTGACTCTTTGTATTCCATCAAGTTATTTATGAGCAAAATTCATAAAAAGTACGGTGTCGTTTATTATTTTTAAGGAGAGCAGTCATGGCAAAGGAAAAATTCGATAGAAGCAAACCGCATGTTAACGTAGGAACGATTGGGCATGTGGATCATGGTAAGACGACGTTAACGGCGGCTATTTCGTCAGTTCTTGCGGAGTCATTTGGTGGAGAGAAACGTGGTTATGCGGATATCGACTCAGCTCCAGAAGAGAAAGCACGTGGGATTACAATCAACACTGCTCATATAGAATATCAAACGAAGAATAGGCACTATGCTCACGTAGATTGTCCGGGGCATGCGGATTACGTAAAGAATATGATTACGGGAGCTGCCCAGATGGATGGTGGTATTTTGGTTGTTAGTGCGGCAGACGGCCCAATGCCTCAGACTCGGGAACATATTCTTTTGGCCCGTCAAGTAGGGGTTCCGGCGTTAGTTGTTTTTATGAACAAGGTGGACCAGGTTGACGACGCGGAGCTATTGGATTTGGTTGAGATGGAGATCCGAGAATTACTTTCAAAATATTCTTATCCAGGGGATGAGGTTCCGATAGTTAAGGGTTCAGCATTGGCGGCACTTGAGGGCCGAGATCCTCAAATTGGGAAAGATAGGATTCTTGAATTGATGGATAGGGTGGATGCTTATATTCCGACGCCGAAGAGGGATATTGAGAAGGATTTCTTGATGCCAGTGGAAGATGTATTTTCGATTTCTGGTCGAGGGACAGTGGTAACGGGAAGGATTGAGCGAGGAATTGTTAAGGTAGGGGAAGAGATTGACATTGTAGGGATTAGAGAAAAACAAAGGACGACGGTTACTGGTGTTGAAATGTTTAGAAAGCTTTTGGATGAAGGTCGAGCGGGAGATAACGTGGGGCTTTTGCTTCGTGGAACAAAGCGCGAGGATGTGGAGAGAGGGCAGTGTTTGATAAAGCCAGGTTCAGTAAGTCCGCATAAGAAATTTAAGGCCGAGGTTTATATTTTGACGAAGGAAGAGGGTGGGCGTCACACTCCAATTTTTAAAGGATACCGTCCTCAATTTTACTTTAGAACGACGGACGTAACAGGTTCTATTGAGTTGAATCCTGGAGTAGAGATGGTAATGCCGGGGGATAATACGACATTTACAGTGGAACTGATTTCTCCAATTGCGATGGAGAAGAGTTTGCGTTTTGCAGTCAGAGAAGGTGGTAGAACAATTGGTGCTGGAACTGTTGCTGAAATTTTAAAAAGTAGAGACTTTTTATTTGTGAAAAAATATTAAACTGACTCAAATTTTATTAGGAAAAAATAAATGAAAGCAACAAGGCTCAGGATAAAGTTAAGAGCTTATGATCATAAACTCTTGGACAACTCTGTTAATGAAATTGTTCAAACGGCGAAAGAGACGGGAGCAAGGGTTGCTGGACCGATTCCTTTGCCTACAGAGATAAATAAGTTTACGGTGCTAAGGTCACCCCATGTGGACAAGAAGTCTAGAGAGCAATTTGAAATGAGAACCCACAAAAGGTTGATTGATATTCTTGAGCCCACTCAGCAGACAGTAGATAGTCTAATGAAGTTAGATCTGTCCGCCGGTGTTGATGTAGAAATTAAGTATTAAAAAAATAAAACATACATCCCTCAGATGAGGGTGATGATGTGGAGGAAAAATGACTAACAAAGTAAGTCTTGATGCCTTTGTAGGAAAAAAGGTAGGCATGACTAGGATTTTTGACGAGAATGGAAACCACATTCCTGTGACTGTTGTAGAGCTGATTTCAAATAAAATATCTCAAGTAAAAACGAAAGAAAAAGATGGTTATTGTGCCTATCAAATTACTTACACCCCCAAGCGTGAAAAATTAGTGTCATCGCCAATTAAGGGCCACTTAAAAAAAGCAAGCATTCCGGATCATTTTAGTGCTTTTTCTGAGGTTCATGCCTCTGACGTATCTCTCGAAAATCTGGGAAAAACTCTATCTTATGAAAACTTTAACACCCAAACTTATGTCGATGTTCTAGGCTTTTCTAAGGGAAAAGGAACTCAGGGTGTTATGAAGAGGTAC
>CAZVXB010000070.1:0-2201 GCA_964630965.1 Candidatus Woesearchaeota archaeon
CCTCGAGATAGAAGTGATAGACCTCTCAAGAATATAACTATTATCAAAGCACAATTACGTTAATCTTCTTAAGTTCCATCGCTGAAGCAATAAAGAAGGATTGTGCACACATTTATGAAAGAAAGTGTTCATCCCTCCATTGACTCCCTCAACCGTACTCTCAAAAAGAGCTTCTAAACGAGGCGACGTATTTACATTAAACGAAATACCTGTTTCGCGTCCTATTTCATCCGCAAGTCGTTGATTCTGTTCAGGATAATAAGAACTGAACGTAACAATCACGTTATAAGGATCAGCGTCAGGTGTACCGGGTCGATCGTCAGTAGCGGTTGCAACCACTAAAAACGGATTTTCGGTGAAATCATAATGTACATAACGTCTAACCTTTCCTAAATGAAAGTCTCCATAATACGCTGGACGAGGTGATAACGTAATGATTTTTCTTAAATCTCGGTGAATAAACGCCGTTCGAGTAAGTGTGTGTGCTCCCATATGAAAACTATCGAGAAAGGCTATAAAAGATTAATTATTCTGTTTGATATACTCATGCACGAGTTTCATGACGCCGGCATGGTGCGAAGGTATAAACTTCACCGAGCCCGCATTCCGATGTCCTCCGCCTTCTACAAACGCTTGAGGAAGTTTCGTATTCAAGAAGGTTATCAATTCAGGCACAGAAAATTCAATCTCATCGCTTCCTCTGATAGTGAGTGCGTCAGGCATAACTCCTATAGTCACAACCTTAGTCGTCTTGTGTTTCTTTTGATAGGCATCATGCAACATACTCACACACAGCCCTGGCTTAGGATAAAATCCTCGGGGGAAACTCTCTTCAATAACAATGGTCTGAAGTACAATGTCTTTTATCTTCTCATGTTGCGCAGCAGCTTCAGCGACTGCAAGTCCTTTAGCTTCAAGGGTACGGATATACGGTGCAAGCAATCCAACGAGTTTCTTCTGTTGTTCCATGGGCTCCCCGAATAATACTTCAATATATTCGCGAGCTTCCATAAATCGCAACTTAGAGGAAACAAAGTCAATCACCGTCGCTATATCTCCCAATAGTTTGATATCGTATCCTTTCTGAGCCGCAATTTTTTCGTAGGCTTTCATAACCGTAGGATTATTGATACGGTCTGCCATACCTGCCATGGCCGGAATCTGCACGATGTTGTCCACAGGGTTAATGAATCGAGCAAGTTCCGTACATAACATTCCTGCCGAATACGAATCTCCATTCTCTCCCACCAAAAACGGATTAATATGTACCAATACTTCATCCGAGACAAGATCTTCTTCTGATTTGTGATGATCAACGACAATAAAGTCCAATCCATGTACTCGTCCTTGTTGAATACCTAACAGGCTTTCCGTGCCCGAACCCGTATCAACAATCAATACCAAAGGCATCTTATTAGAAAACTTTGCCGCATTAGAGAGGGAGTGTGACGTGTCTCGAATCGAGTCATCAATTTCATACATAGGAGCTGCACAGGGCGCTCGTGTGTAAAATTCCCAGGTCGCTTTAGGCGAACCGGTGTGTTGCGCAGCAACCAACGGTAAAATAGCCCGTTCAAGCGCGTACCCTGAAGAGTATCCATCCGTATCATTGTGATGTCTAATGATAATAGGTCTGTTTTGGAATATAGCCAGTCGAATAGCCGTAGCCGCTTCAATAAATCTATCTTTAAGCTTGTCAAGCACAGGACTCTCAACCAAAAACGGAATAGGGGTTACTTTAGCTCGTTCTTTTTCACGGTGCGCAAGGTGTCGTTCAAAGGCAACTTTCTCTTCATCTGTTAATCGATGTAACGTGGACACTTCTCCTTCAAGTTCATCATTGAATTCTCCCATAGTAACTGCAACTTTAATCACATCTCCCACATCAACATGGGGATAGGCACGTACTCCTGCTTTTTCAAACGCCTTCAGAGCAAGTAACCCCGACCCATCAGAAATATAGAACACAGTCGGTCCTCCTGTCTGAACCACTTTCTCAATCACGCCCGTAAGTGCAAACGACTCGCCCGTGCGCGCTTTCAGAGCATCAACTATTTCTACGTGAGGAGGATTAATGAATTCTTGAAACGAACGAGCCGGTGGACGATGACTTTCGTGTTTTCCACCGTGTTTTCTATCATGATGTTTTCTATCTTTCATACAATTCCTTATCCCAAAATAACCTTAAAAAGCTATGCATA
>CAZVXB010000071.1:0-1999 GCA_964630965.1 Candidatus Woesearchaeota archaeon
GGTAACACCGCACACCTCGGAGGGCTTGTGGTGGGACTCGCTTATGGATGGTATATTAGGACTAAATATGGAAGAAAGGTTGCTTTGCTCGGAAGGATGTTCAGATGAAACGTCCTCGCTCCGCCTTTCAGGCTTCACTTGATTATGTGTATGAATCTCGTTTCTTCATACTTAGTGCTTTAGGGCTTTTCTTTTTCAGCGCATTGTTCAGTTTTTTATTTCCCTCTCTCTTTTCCGCGCTTGATCAAACATTACGAGAGCTTGCACTGAAGGCGGAAGGGCTCACGGGCTTTCAACTTTTTGTTTTTATTTTTCATAATAATCTTACGAGCTCCTTTTTTGCTCTCTTCTTAGGAGTCTTTTTAGGTATCTTTCCTTTTTTTAATGCTCTTTTAAATGGGGCTGTTCTCGGATATGTTGTTTCTCGTGTGGTTCCTCTTGCAGGTGTAGGTACTCTTTGGCGCTTGCTTCCCCATGGCATTTTTGAACTTCCGGCAATATTCATATCCATAGGGCTTGGGATTAAGCTTGGATTTTCTATTTTCTCTCCAACTCGTATGTCTACGTTTTCTTCTCGATTTGCACACTCTCTTAGGGCTTTTCTTTATATTATTCTACCTTTACTCTTTATTGCAGCCCTTATAGAGACACTTCTCATTGTTCTTTTTTAAACAACCTTTAAAAAGTTCGAGGAGCACTTAGAGGTATGGATGCTACTCGGGATTCTCCCCTTGCTCTTGATCAGGAAAAAGAAAGGGAACTGACTAAACGTATTGAGGCGACCTTGTTTATTTCAGGGCGTTTTCTTACTGTCAAGGAGCTTGTTTCTCTTACAGATGTTAATCCTATTTTATTACGAAAACTTCTTGATGATTTAACCGATCGTTATAGAGATTCTGCTATTGAGATTGTGAACAAGGGAGATTTGTGGAAGATGGATGTTAATCAAGACTATGTGGGGATTGTCAACAAGTTAGCCACAGGAAGCACGGAGTTTACTAAGGCAGAGCAGGAAACGCTGGCTATCATTGCTTACAAACAACCTATGAAACAATCTGTTCTTGTAAAAATTCGAGGAAACAAGGCCTATGACCACATCAAGATGTTTGTTGATTTAGGGCTTGTCATAAAGAAACGAGCAGGGCACACTTGGGACCTCTCTCTTAACAATGCGTTTTATGATTACTTTAATCTTAACGAGGAAGCCCTTCCGCGCGTTTAGCGATGATTGAAGTTTACACTCTCTTAGTTTACATCGTCTCCTATTTGGGTCTTTTTTTGCTCTCTTTTTACGTTCTTAGTTTCATTCAGAGAAAATCAGATTCGACACCTGAGTTTTCAGAAAACTTGAGTGTGAGCATACTCATTCCCGCTTATAACGAGGAGAAGAGTATCATACCTACTCTTGAATCAGCACTCGCTTTACGCTATCCTAAAGATAAACTGGAAGTTATTGTTATTGATGATGGGAGCACGGATGCAACTCTTACACGTGCACGTGCTTTCGCGACCCGTTATTCCAACGTTCGTGTTTTGCACCAATCTAACGGGGGGAAGGCTCGAGCACTCAATAACGCACTCTCCCATGCCAAAGGAGATATTGTTCTTAGTATGGATGCTGATAGTTTCGCACACCCCGACGCTCTTCGTAGGATGGTTGCTCGCTTTCACAGTCCTCGTGTAATGGCCGTTACTTCTTCTATTACTATTGATAATCCTCGCACGTTTTGGCAACGACTTCAGCATATAGAATATCAATTGACTGTTTTCTTTAGGCGAGCGCTCTCGTTTACGAATTCTATTTATATCACTTCAGGAGCTTTTTCTGCGTATCGTGCTTCCTTTTTCAAGAAACATGGAGGATACGCTGAGGGGACTATAACTGAAGATCTTGAAATTGCGTTACGTATTCAATCACTCGATTATGAAATAGAATACGCTCCCGGAGCAGTGATTAAGACTATTGCTCCTGCTCAGTTTAAGGAACTTCTCTATCAAC
>CAZVXB010000072.1:0-1960 GCA_964630965.1 Candidatus Woesearchaeota archaeon
TTTAGATAGTAGTGAGAACACACTAATTAACTAGACAATAATTAGAGATTGAGGGAATTACTTCTTTGACTTTTTGCTTGTCTTGACTTTGACTGATGCCTTCTTTACAGGAGCTTCTTGCTTTTCCATCTCGATTTCTTCTTTCTTAAGGAGTTCTTTGAGCTTATCGAGTTGTTCAATTTTCTTTTCAATCATCTCTTTCGTCGGTTTGATTTCTGCTTGAGGTTGAGCAGACGCGGGGGATTGGGCTTGTGCGCCGGGTGCCGTTTGAGGCTGTTGACCCATAGGCAAGCGTTTGATATAATCGAGCAATGACGATTTCTCCATCTTGAGAATCGTTTCTGAAGCGTCTTCCACGTGTACTTTGAGCAAGTCCATGCCCGACAAGACACAATTAACATTCCATACTTTTTTGCCATTGATGTTCTGAAGGACCGCAATCATCTTCTTTATGGATTGAGTGATACTTCGATTCTTCATTTCATCAGTGATTATGCCTTGCAATGCGTCAAGATCGATAGTCGTCTTAGCATCCAGCTCGCTAGGGGCTTTCTTATCCAAGGTATTCATCAACTGCAAGACTATCTTATTGTCTAACGTGAAAGCAGCGAATTTCTTCTTAGAAGGAACGTAATAATCAATCTGGTGTAAGTTCTTACCGCTCTCATAATCTATAACGAAAAAGCCGGCAACCAGAAAAGCATCGGCGTTTTTCTTCTGGAAATCCTTAAAGACAGGGGACGAATGTAATTTCGAGAGGTAGGGTTGAATTTTCATGCTCTTTTTATCTGCTCTTGACGCAGGGCTCTTTTATAAAGATTCTGTTACTCGAAGCTCTTTCTCGAGTTGCTTGATAAACGCATCGTGCTTGACACCCATGACGGGCTTGACGCCGTGAGCGCGAACTGCAAGCGTTTTGTTCTCTTCTTCTTTATCCCCTATAACAATAATATAATTTACCTTGAGGAGTTCAGCGTCGCGTATCTTTGCTTGGACCGTGTCGTTTTTGAGGTCTGCGTCTATCTTGAGTTTAGGAAGGGCCTCTTTGAGTTCTTTCACGAGTTTCTCGCATGCCTTGCTATTTCTATCTGTCAAGTTAATCACACGAACTTGACGTGGAGAGAGCCAGAGAGGGAGATTGCCATTAAGATGTTCAAGAAGAATACCTATGAATCGTTCCATCGAACCGAAGAGTGCTCGGTGAATTACGAGGGGAGTGTGTTCTTTACCATCAACTCCGGTGTAGGTACATTCGAAACGAGCAGGTATCTGACTGTCGAGCTGGATAGTTCCACACTGCCAGCTTCGTCCGAGAGAGTCTTTGATATGAAGATCGATTTTGGGCCCGTAGAACGCCCCATCTCCTTTGTTTATTTTATACGACATTTTAGCTTTCTTTAATGCCGATTCGAGGGCTTTTTCAGCGTGGTCCCACTGCTCTTTGGTGCCTAAAAACTTCTCGGGTCGAGTGGAGAGTTCAAGATGATACTCGAATTTGAAGAGTTTCTTATAATAGAAGTCTATCAATTCAAGAAGCCCTCGTATTTCTGATTCTATCTGCTCGTCAGTGCAGAAAATATGCGTATCGTCTTGGGTGAATCGGATAACACGGAAGAGACCGGCAAGTACACCGGAGAGTTCTTGTCTGTGGACCACTCCGAATTCAGAGAATTTGAGAGGCAAGTCTTTGTAACTACGCGACTTTGATTTATACACCAACATTGCGCCCGGACAGTTCATGGGTTTGACTCCCATCGTGCGATCTTCATACGAGGTAAGGAACATATTGTCTTTGTAATGATTCCAATGACCCGATACTTTCCATAGTGCCGTGTTAAGAATTTGAGGGGTGGCAATCTCTTGATACCCTCGTTCGTCCTGCATTCGTCGAGCTAGTTCTACAAGGGTATTGTATATATGTAGTCCTGCAGGGTGCCAGAAGACAGCACCAGGAGAGACT
>CAZVXB010000073.1:0-1932 GCA_964630965.1 Candidatus Woesearchaeota archaeon
AATGTTAAGACTCCAGATTTCCTTTTGAATTGCCTTTACTACGTCTGTACCCGAAACGCTATCCTTAAGCATCACGTCGAGAAGTTTCTCACGTGCATTGGTGAAGTCTCCTGCAAGTGCATAATCAAGAACGACTTTGACGTTAGTTGGCTTTGAGGAGGAAGCAATAATGTTAATCATCTCCGCATTTACATCGGGAGATATTGAGGCTGTGGCTTGAAGAAGATTGATTACTCGGCGACAGTCTCCTTCGCTTGCTTCATAGAGGGCATCAAAGGCGTTATCTGCTACTTTGAGCTTTTCTTTTTCGCCAATGCGTTTTACCACTGCAGCAATATCTTTTTTTTCAAGAAGTCTGAATCTAAACACGACACAGCGTGATTGAATAGGGTCGATTATTTTACTTGAATAGTTGCATGAGAGGATGAATCGACAGGTGTTTGTGTAATTCTCCATGGTACGTCTCAAGGCTTGTTGGGCTTCTCTTGTTAACGCATCGGCTTCATCAAGGAAGATGACTTTGAAGGGGACGTTCCCGAGTGCTTTGGTACGTGCGAAGTCTTTTACTTTTTGACGAACGACTTCAATGCCTCTTTCGTCTGACGCGTTAAGCTCGATGTAATTCTGTTTCCAGTTTTCACCGAAGAGTTGTTTTACAATAATGAGTGCGAGGGTTGACTTGCCTGTGCCTGCAGGTCCTGCAAAGAGTAAGTGAGGTATATTCAGTGCCTGAACAAGAGAGCGAACGCGCTTGACAATCTCCTGTTGGCCCATCACCTCTTCAAATGTTTCGGGCCGATATCGTTCGGTCCAGATGTCTGTCTGGGTCATATGTGTGGTTTCCGGAATCTCTTTTTATAAGGATTATGGTGCTATGGGCACTAGTCTCGTGCTTTTTACGCGGTTCGCGCTCGGTGGAGTCGACGTCTACGCTTTTCTTTACGTAATCGTTTTCTCTGCCATTTCCAACGCATTTGGCGTTTCTTCTTCCAACGTCGTGAGGATCGCTTCATCCGAAAACGTGATTTTTTTGGTATTTAAACATTCTCATAAACGAACGCTAGAAGCATTAGTGGGCTTGGGTAAGCTTGATACGTTCTATTTCTTCCTTGAAGAGGTTGGCGCGTTCTTCGCCCAAGATTCCTTTGTAATAGGTTATGTTCGAGTTTATCGCTTTGCCCAGACTACCTGATTCCTTTATGAGTGCTGCTATTTCAGCATCGCTCAAGAGAGTCTTTTTTAGAATTCTTCTTCCTTTTATAGGTCTCAATTGGAGAGGATTATCATACGCAAGCGATTTGAGGATATTCTCCTCATCGAGTATTTCATCATACGTGAGGGATTTGAGTAAGGTACGTGACTTTTTCAGATCAAGCTTAGTGTAATCACTCACGGCAAGATCCGTCTCTTCAGGGATGTTTTTCACCAGTTCTTTAAGACGAGTTTTGAGTAACGTACCTTCTTTCCCTAATTCCACCACTAGCCGTTGGATGTCTGCCGTTATCTTCTGAATAAGGAGTCCTTTCTGTATCATTTTGACCGCTTGATGTAGGGTATGGTAGTTTTGGAGCTCGAATCTATCAAGCTGTTCACGATACTTTTCAAAGAGTTCTCTCTGCTTCTCAAGAATTTGGACTTGTTCATTGGTTTTTCTTAATAATTCATTACTGTTTACAAGCGTATGTTTCAGATTTTTGAAATAGACGTTTATTTCATTCTTGCGTTCTGATACAGCGATTACGAGCGCGCCGGTCATCTTGGCAGTTCTCTCTGCAGCTTTATGTCTCGTTCCGGTCTCGTTAGTAGGTATTCGACCGTCAGGCGTTAGCAAGACGTTGGCATACATTATTTTCTTCATGTCTTGAGAGAGAATGATGGCCCCGTCCATTTTGGATAGTTCCATCAATCGTTGAGGGGTAAATCGACAGTTAA
>CAZVXB010000074.1:0-1691 GCA_964630965.1 Candidatus Woesearchaeota archaeon
GGGTGAATGAAATCGTTTAAGACTCTTTTTTCTCCAACTGAAATCTGAAGAAGCACTTAAATAAAAATGAGCTGCTAATTTATCTCGCCTATAACCGTCAAGAAATAGTTCATCAAGTGCTACACAAATGGAATAAGGTCTAAGAATTAAACGATTACCAAGTTCGAGTCTCCTTGAAAGAATTCTATAAGGGTCAACAGATTCAAAAAACTGTAAATCGACGACCCCTTCTGGATAAATCCGATTAACGACTAAATCTCCAATAGACTCATCACAATAATCAAAATGAAATCCTTCTCCAACTCGTATTCCCATGTAAAATTAATCCTTAGATTTACTTAGCACTCTTCTTTTTAGCAGCAATCTTGACTTCAGGAGACTCAGCAGAGGCAGCTTTGTGACGAGCTTTTTCTTCAGCAGCATAACGCTTATCACGTGATTCATAAAACGCAGTCGTCCATTTCAAGTTACGCTTGTCACGACCAAGTTTAAGTCGATTCTTCTGACATTTCGTAGAACAATAATAGTGCATAACTCCATCATTTGTGATAAGATACGTACCAGTATAGTCTTCGTATTCTTTCCCACAGTAAACACAACGTGCAAGTGCCATTATACAAACGCCCTCTGCGTTTCTTTCTTAAACGTAATACCTGCAAGCCCTTTCTTGTCATCGTGAAAGAACTGAGTAATGTAACCCTTATCCTTGAACGTAGAATCTAGATGTTGAGCAGAAGATAAATACTCATTTCCTGTAACGTCTCGACTAGTCAAGCGATACCCTCGATTACCTTCGCTTATATCAAAGCAAGCAACTCCTGCCCGCTCATCAACATAAATAGAACGAGAACCAAAATCAGGGTTCTTTCCAAAAAGAGATTCGAACTGGGAAACAGAAATCCGAGCCTGAGGGGAAGTATGACCTTCAATTATATCTGCTTTTAACATTTAACTCTGTGCTCCTTTTGTAATATTACGACGAATCTTACGTGCTTCGATTTCAGTTTCACGCAAAATGAGAAGATCTCCAATACGAACAGGACCTTTTACATTCCGACGCATAGAACGGCCACTGTTACGACCAGCAAGAATCATAGCTTGAACTTGTGTAACTTCTCCTCGCGCACCCGTTCGACCTAAAAAGGCCTCAACACGAGCAGAAACAGGAGCATCATCAGATAATCGCTTTGAAGGCGTATTATTAGTAGAACCTTCTTGAGTTTTAACGTCTTTTATGCGTTGCTGCTTGGCCATGGCATTAATGTGCCTTCTTTAACGAGGCGATCTCCTTATCAGCTTCACCTGCATCGATAACAGCTACAGCAGCTGTTGAGACGGGCAATCCGATCGCAACACCAAGTTTTTGCTTTGAATCAACTTCGTGGCAGGGAATGCCTTTTTCCTTGCAGAGTAAAGCGAGATGAGCTACAAGTTCTTTAGGACTAACATCAGATGCGTATAAAACCAGTTTAGCCACGCCGCGCTCTATCGCTTTCGTTACTTCGTTGCTTCCCTTATCGACTTTTCCTGTTTTCTTTGCTTTTTCAATGAGTTTATAGAAGTCCATGTGACCTCCGTATACCAATACGTCATTGGTTTAATTCGAGCCGAATTGAAGGTATTTAAATCTTTTCACGAATTTAAGGAGAGTAAGCATTCGGCCAAGAACCGTCTAGAGGAACGTATTTCCC
>CAZVXB010000075.1:0-1651 GCA_964630965.1 Candidatus Woesearchaeota archaeon
CGGCCTCTATTCTTCTTAGCGAGAGTACGGTCTCTTTCCTTCCTGACGATGTTATCAATGGAAGACCTCAGTATGTTCTGGCGTTGGAATCGTCTGATCAAGCGGTTAGTAGTTATTTGAGCACGGCCGCTATGCCCTCACCTATGCGATCTCACCCCTTTACTGCTCTTCCTTCAGATGAAGATGTTACTTTTTGGATTGATAAATCGTCAATGCGTATAACCAAAACGAGTATACGGGCATATGTGGAGACTAACACAGAAGATAGTCAGGATAGTACGTCAGAAACGCTCTTTTCCGATTTTAGATAATTATCTTTCTGCAAAGCACGAATCTAAACAGCTATCCATCTCACTTTCTTCGAGATAGTCACATTCGCTTGAACAAGAGATAAACGCCTGATTCTTTGCGTTAAGCTTTGCAATGAATTCTGCGTCAGGGCCTCTACTGCTGTATCCGAGCTCTTGTAATCCTGCGACGAGAGGAGGATAACAGTCTGATGAGATACAGCTACTTGATTCAGGGGTTTCTCGACAGTCAGCCATGCAAGCAACGTAGTTATTGAACAAAGTGTCTTCATTATCCGTGCTCCCTTGTAAAACCGTGCCTGATGCAGGGTTTTGATCGGTTGTTGTTCCTTGTGATTCTGGCGTGGCGAGGGTGAAATAGAGAACGAGAGCTAGAACAACGACTACAGCTCCACCAACCATCATCATATGCTCTTTTTTCATAGTCTATTTTAGGCAAGGCTCTATAAAAGTCTTTTTATTAAACGGCCAAGAGGCAAGATTTAAAAGAGCACAATAACACGATACGTTATTGCTCGCTTCGTATAGTGGTTAGTACACTAGCCTGTCGCGCTGGAGACGCGGGTTCGATTCCCGCAGCGGGCGTTTTCATTCTTGTATACGAAATCTTATAAGGGAGCTCTACGTGCGTTTTTTATGGAATCAGGAGAAACGTGTCCTAAATGTCAGAATAAAGGACGAATCATGCGAGCCAATGGAGAGATAGGTCCGTGCTTTGATTGTCTTATTGCAGGGCGCATGGATCAACATGATAAGAACCCCAAGGATTCAGGTATTAAGATATAGTTTTATAAGTTTGATTGGGATAAGGTAGTCATGAGCGTATCATTAACTAAGGTTCTTCTTGCATCGGCTCTTCTTGCAAGCGTATTTATTTTTGGTGCGTATAGTGTTCTGAATAATCGAGGAGTGTATTTATCTCCGGAAAGCGATGCCTACTCTGTCAGTGATCAAGGCACGGCCCAGATGCCAGAGAGGTCGGAAGCGCTTGTTGCACTTGCGACGACTACTATTGCCCAGGATTATGGGATGAAGGACGCGGAAGCCCAGGTAGTTTCTTCTGAAGAAGGAATGACAACGGTTTCTATTACAGGAACGAGCAACGGTTATTTCTTTGGTATTATGCCTGTTCGTGTTCCCCAAGAAGTTATTGTGGTTGAAAAAGAAGGAACGGCTTCGGTGCGTGAGGTTAATCTTCCCTGGTGGTCGTGGTTTGTGTATTTGAATTAGAACGTTTCTTTGTTTTTGAGGTAGGTGATAAGGGCAGGACTTATGCGGGGCTTGCCGTTTATGAGGGGATAACGATAGGGAAGGATAACTGACTCTACGGGGGTGAAGTGTAG